>CAYVAP010000287.1:0-6406 GCA_964449365.1 uncultured Bacteroidia bacterium | reverse complement strand
GCGGAGATGCGGAAAAAGATGCAGCGATCACCCATCATTCGGGAGTTGACAGAGCCCTAGATGCGGAACGATTGATTGGAGCAAAGCGAGGTAAAGAGAAAATCGCGATCGAAATCAAGTCATTTGCAGGGCAGTCTCCTGTTTCAGAGTTTCACAAGGCGGTCGGACAGTATGAAAATTATCACCTTTCCTTAGAAGAACTAGACCCAGAACGAACCCTTTGGCTAGCCGTACCTGACAGCAGTTGGCAAACATTTTTTTAGCGCTCCTTCGTTCAGAAAGCTATTCAGCGATTTGGTATGGAAGTGTTGGTGTACGATCCCGACGCATAAATCATCATCTCATGGCACAAATAGCAAGCTATTCCACTATTCTGCGTGATTTGCTTCAGCGGTATGCTTCGGGCAAAAAATCCCTCACTTCCCAGGTAAAATGGCATGCGCTCATCGATCATGAGCATGGCGAGTACCAGTTGCTCTCCATGGGCTGGCACAACAACCGCTACGTCTTCACAGTCGCCTTTCACTTCAGCCTCCGCGATCATAAGATCTGGATTCAGCAAAACAACACCGATCTGCTCATCGCCGATGAACTGGTAGCCCTGGGAGTCCCCCCCACCGACATCGTGCCGGGCTTCGTCCCGGAACAGGCAAGGGCGGCGAGTGGATTTGGGGTGAAATAAGGTTGCTTACAAAAGCCGCTTTTCCCTAAATTCATGTCTCTAAGCTCGTCTCAACCCATGCCAGCCAAAGACATACATCACGAAGCCATGCGAACTGCGCTGGAGCAAGCAGGTTGGACCATTACGCATGATCCTTATTTCTTCTCTGTAGGGAAGGTAGATTTTTACATCGACCTGGGCGCAGAGCAGTTGATTGCGGCAGAGAAAGAGAATCAGAAAATCGCCATCGAGGTGAAAGGCTTTACCCAACCGTCTTCTGTTCAGGCGTTTCATGAAGCTATCGGACAATTCGTCAATTATCGAGGGGCTCTCGAGGAGAAAGAACCTAGCCGTAAACTGTTTTTGGCCATTCCGGATACCGCTTATTACGACTTTTTCAGCGTCCTTTTGTACAAAAGATAGTTGGACAACTTACGATCAGCTTGATCGTTTATGATCCTACCCAGCCTAGCATCATAAAATGGATCGAATGAACAATTACCCAAATCTCATCATATCACTCCTAGAAGCGTATGCGGCCATCAAACCCGCCAATCTACCCGAAGTGGAGCAGATGGTGATGGCTGACCGAGAGCGTAACCACTATGCCCTGGTGCGTATGGGGTGGGAAGGGAAACGCTTTATGTATCACACCGTGATGCACTTCGACATCAGGGATGGACAAGTCTGGCTACAACAAAACTGGACAGACCGAGACCTTGCGGCAGAACTAGTTGAGCGGGGCATCCCCAAAAGCGACATCGTGTTGGGCTTTGTGCCGCCTTATGCACGAGGCGGTGCAGGGTATGCGGTAGGGGCTTCGCCAAGTTGATTTTCCAAGATTTGGGTAGGGTTTCGGCACGCAGTGCCTCACCAGCCCACCATTTGCTGCGCCTGTTGTGCTGGTGAGGCTTGGTAAGCCGAACCTATGTTGCTGCACCCTTGAGGCTTTACCAGCCGAAATCCCTTTTCCCCCCCAACTTTTTCCCGTAATTTTGCCCCTCGGAAAAGATAGTGAGACGTGGAGATGGTGCGATTTTGGGACAAGAAAAGAACATGGTCTCGGTATCTCCCCAACTTAGTTTCCCGACTTCCCAGCGTCTCAACCGCTCGTCATCCCAATATCTCAGACTCTCAAAATCCCAATATCTTAACCTCTCGATGGGCACCTACGATTTTCAAAACGTCGAAAAAAAGTGGCAACAGCACTGGAAAGAGCACCGCAGTTTCGTAGCGGACAAGCTTTCCGACAAGCCCAAGTACTACGTACTAGACATGTTTCCCTATCCCTCCGGGGCGGGGCTACACGTGGGGCACCCTTTGGGCTATATCGCCACTGACATCGTGGCCCGCTACAAGCGCGCCCAGGGGCACAACGTGCTGCACCCCATGGGTTTCGACGCCTTTGGCCTGCCCGCCGAGCAGTACGCCATCAAGACCGGCATTCACCCCGCCGAGACCACCCGCAAAAACATCGCCCGCTACCAGGAGCAGCTCGCAATGCTGGGCTTTCACTACGACCCGGAGGCCGAGCTGGCCACCAGCGACCCCGCCTACTACAAGTGGACGCAGTGGATTTTCATCCAGCTTTTTGAGCATTGGTACGACCAGGCGCAGGAGAAAGCGCGGCCCATCACGGAGCTGGAGCAGATCTTCGCAGAAAAGGGAAATGTGGGGCTGAAGGCTGCGACTTCGAACAAAAAGAAGTTCAGCGCCGAAGACTGGGAGGGCATGCTGGCCAGCGAAAAGGCCGAGATGCTGATGCACTACCGCCTGGCCTACGCCGCCTACGCCAGCGTCAACTGGTGCGAGGCCTTGGGCACGGTGCTGGCCAACGAGGAAGTCAAAGACGGCAAATCTGAGCGGGGCGGCTACCCCGTCGAGCGCAAGGAGATGAAGCAGTGGATGCTGCGCATCACCGCCTACGCCGATCGGCTGCTCGACAGCCTGGAGCAGCTCGACTGGTCCGACGCCATGAAGGCTATGCAGACTCACTGGATCGGGCGCTCGGAGGGGGCCAGCGTCTTTTTTCAGGTAAAAGACAGCCAAGACCAGCTTGAAGTCTTCACCACCCGGCCTGACACGCTCTTCGGTGCCACCTTCATGGTGGTGGCGCCCGAGCACAAGATCGTCAACCAGATCACCACCCAAGCGCAGCGCAAGGCGGTCAAGGAGTACGTCAACTGGGCCAAAAACCGCTCGGAGGTCGAGCGCATGGCCGACACCACCAAGACCGGCGTCTGGACCGGTGGCTATGCCATCAACCCCATCAACGGCCAGGAAATCCCCATCTGGATCTCCGACTACGTGGTGATCAGCTACGGCACCGGGGCTATCATGGCCGTGCCCTCGGGCGATCAGCGCGACTGGGAATTTGCCAAGAAATTTGGCCTGGAGATCATCCCCGTGACCGAAACGGCCAGCGTGGAGGAAGGGGCCGACGCTTCTAAGGCGGCCAAGATGATCAACTCGGGCTTCCTCGACGGCATGACGGGCCACGAGGCCATCCCGGCCATGATCGCCAAGCTGGAGGAGATGGGCGCAGGCGAGGGCCAGGTAACTTATCGGCAGCGAGACGTGATCTGGTCGCGGCAGCGCTATTGGGGCGAGCCGACCCCCATTTGGTACGACCACCAGGGCATCGCCCACGCCGAAAGCCTGGAGAATTTGCCGCTCACCCTGCCAGAAATAGACGAATACAAGCCCTCCAAAGACGGCCGTCCGCCCCTGGCCCGGGCCAAGGACTGGGCCAAGCCCGAAAAGGGTAAGACCCGCGACCTCAACACCATGCCCGGCCTGGCCGGGTCGAGCTGGTACTTCATGCGCTACGTGGACGCGCACAACGACGAGACCTTCGCCGATCCGGCGCGCCTCCAATACTGGCTGCCCGTCGATCTGTACGTGGGCGGCACCGAGCACGCGGTGGGCCACCTGATGTACAGCCGCTTCTGGACTAAGTTCTTGCACGACCTTGGCCACTGTCCGGTGGATGAGCCCTTCCGGCGGCTGGTGAACCAGGGCATGATCCAGGGTACCTCACAGTTGATGTACCGCCACCAGGAGACCAACGAGTACGTCTCGGCCGACTTAGTGAAAAAGAGCCAGGAGACGCTCTATTCGCAGATTCACACCGACGTGAACCTGGTGAGCAACGGCGTGATGGACGTGGAGGCCTACGTCGATTGGACCCAGGAAACCAACGCCACCTTCCGCCTCAACGACGCGGGCGAATTTCACACCGTGTCGCAGGTGGAGAAGATGTCCAAGTCGCTGTACAACACCGTCGATCCGGCCAAGATGTGCGAGGAGCACGGCGCGGATGTGCTGCGCCTCTACGAGATGTTCCTCGGTCCCATCGAGATGGCCAAGCCCTGGAACACCGACGGCATCAGCGGGGTTTCGACCTTCGTGAAGCGCTTTTGGAACCTCTTCACTGATGAGGAAAACCGCCGCAAGGTCACCGACGAAGCGCCGACCAAGGAGGAATTGAAGCTCCTCCACGAAGCCATCAAGCAAACCCAGGACGGCATCGAGCGCCTGGCCTTCAACACCTGTGTGCCCGCCTACATGGTGCTCAGCAAGGAGCTAAACCGCCTCAATTGCACCAAGCGGGCCATCCTGGAGCCCTTCGTGGTGATCGTCGCGCCTTTTGCCCCGCACCTCTGCGAGGAACTGTGGCATTTGCTCGGCCATAAAGATACGGTGATGGATGCGCCTTTCCCCAAATTTCAAGAGGAATACCTCAAGGAAGACCGCATCGAGTACCCCGTGCAGGTCAACGGCAAGGTGCGCGCCAAGATCAGCGCCCCCGCCGACGCCGATAAAGCTGCCGTGGAGGAGATCGCCCTGGCTGATCCTAAGGTGCAGGAATACACCAACGGCGGCACCCCCAAGAAGGTGATCGTGGTGCCGGGTAGGATTGTGAATGTGGTGGTTTGAAGCATTCGTGATTCGGAATTCGTCATTCGTAATTGGAGGGCCCTTGCAAGTTTTTGGGACTTGGGAGGGCGTTTTTCGTCTCCAGTCCGTATCTTACTGCAAAGCAATCACCATGGCGTCCCCTTTTCAAGAAGTTCTGGATCAAGCTCGCTCCCTGAGCCAGGCGGAGCAGCTCCTACTCATTGCCCGTCTGAGCGAGGCTTTGGCCCAACCTGACCTCACGCAGGTCATGCTCGATCCAACCAGTGAGGCTGACGTACAGCGGCGCATCCAAGCCTACGAAGCCGGGGAGGGACAAACGCTCTCGGGCGAGGAATTTCGACGACAGATGCGGGAAAAGTACGGTGTTTGATGGCGTGTTGGTACGATTACAAGCAATTTGCCCCAACGAGAAGAACCATGATTTGTCCGCTCCTTTTAGACTGCACATTGAGGAGTAACAGATAGCTTAGGCCGACCCCAAAGTGTAGGAATACACCAACGGGGGCACCCCCCAAGAAGGTGATCGTGGTGCCGGGTAGGATTGTGAATGTGGTGGTGTAGAGAAATTCGGGATTAGGGCTGTACGAAACTTAACGAATTCGTTCCCTGAGCCTGTCGAAGGAGCGAATTCGGGCTCTGCAAGCCCTCTCAAAGCTCTTTGAGTGGGGCTTCGGCAAGCTCAGCCACCGATATAGAGTCGTTATGCAACGAAATAATCAAGTTTCGTACACGGCTAATTCGGGATTCGTAATTGGGGCATACGTGGTATAGCTACCATGCCTATCAATCGAAGGGTGAAATCCGGTAGTTGGCTTTATCTGTCTTGGAGTGTATAGTTGTGAAAAGTCGGTATTATGCTAGAAGTGCTGGAATCGGTCTGCCAACGTCTCGAAATCTTGGGGATCCCTTACATGGTTTCGGGTAGCATGGCCTTCAACGTGTACACTGTGCCTCGCATGACTCAGGATATTGATCTGGTCATTGCAATTCGGGGGGAACATGTTGAAGCTTTTGGTGCTGCTTTCGAAGAAGATTTTTTCATCGACGATTTGGGGGTCAAAGAGGAAGTACGACGTAAAGGGATGTTCAATCTGATTCATAAGACGACAGGCACCAGACTAGATTTCATTGTCCGTAAAGAGGAAACCTATCGTATAGCTGAATTTGATCGCCGGAGACGTTTAGATGTCGGAGGTTTTTATGCCTATGTTACCTCTTTGGAGGACTTGATTTTGTCCAAACTCCTTTGGATACAAGAGCTATCAAGCGAAAAGCAGCAAGAAGATATTCGCCAGCTCCTCAACACTGGAAAAGCTGACCAGACCTATCTCCACCACTGGATTGATGTGCTGAAAATCCATACCTTCGGTTTAATATGAGCATCCCGCGCGATACCCATAGCTGGGCATACTGGAAGCAGATGGAAGTCATCCTAGCGATGAGTCCCACTGAGCGCTTTTTGCTTGGCATCAAGATGTGCGACGATGGACGTAAGATCATGGAAGCAAGCATTCTTCGGGATCATCCCCACCTGAACGAGCGGGAGCTTGCGGTTGCTGTCTTCGAACGTATGCATGGGCATCTCTACTCCCCCGAAAAAAGGGAACAGATCAAGGCGAGTATGTTGGCGGTGTAATACCTATCCTTGAACGAAGGATGCACCCAGGGGTAGAACATGTCTTTGCTTCTTATATTCAACGAATAAAGGATTGAGAGGGGGCCGCCGCGATGCGGCTTATTGGGAAGGGAGAATCTAGCCCTACAACCGGATTCGCCGCTACGCGGCTTGGGTATCACGAATGGCATCGCCATTTCCCTATTGTA
>CAYVAP010000286.1:0-6409 GCA_964449365.1 uncultured Bacteroidia bacterium | reverse complement strand
TTCTGCCTTTTCAGCCGCATAGTTGTCTTTCAGGTGGGCCGATACCACGCGCAGGCCCTCCATCCATCCGCCGATGCGCGCCAGCACGATCAATTCGTTTTCGCCCATGGCCTTGACTTCCTGGCGCACGTCGTTTTGGACATTGTCCAGCGCAGCTTTGAGCTCCTCCCAGCGGCCTTCGCCCGCCAGGTTGTCGAGGTCGCCCCGCTTGCCCTCCAGCACATCGCCCAGCCCGATCTCTCTGGCTAAGTCGAAAACGATGGTGCTCATCTCACCAAATCTGCTCGCATCTCTCGAATTTACGGCCATGAAGGCATCGGCCACCCGCACGCCGAGGTTGAGGGCCCGGAGATACTTGTCGTCGTAGTCGGCCTTGGTGTCGTAAGAGGCAAGCTGCCCCCAGGCTACGCGGTCGAGTTTATCGAGCGAGCTGAGAATTTCACCCGGCGAAGGTACCAGGTACTGGTCTTTGGCCGCTGAGATTTCTTCCAAAGAAAGCTGGGCCACCTTTTGCACTTTTGTGGGCTGCTCGGGCTCCTGAGGGCTTTTAGACTCATTTTTGGGGGCGGTCGACTGATTTTGCTCAGGCGTTTGAGCGCAGGCAATGCAAAGCATGAGGCCCAGCAGGGGAAGGGTACGCATAATGGTCGGATCAGATGATGAACGAGGGTATTTCCTTCACAGAAAAGGACTATTTGAAAAGCTAAGCTAGGATTTTTTTTCAGTTCTGGCAACCGTTACAAATGCCATGCCTTCCAGGAGATTTCTTCTACCTTTGTTTTGCTGGTGCCTCCTCCGAGCTACCACTTGCTTTCGATCACGAACCTTCGTGCCTATGTTGCTTAGCCCCCTCACTGCTATCTCCCCGTTGGATGGTCGCTACCATCATAAAGTTGCTGCGCTTGCTCCTTTTTTCTCCGAATATGCCCTCATCCGCTATCGGGTGCGGGTAGAGATTCACTACCTGATCGCTTTGCACGATACGGGCCTCACGCCTCTGCGACCCCTCAGCCAAGCCGATCGCAGCGGATTACGCGCGCTAGATGAGGCTTTCGACGAGGCAGAAGCCGAAAAGATCAAAGCCATCGAGCGGGAAACCAATCACGACGTGAAAGCGGTCGAGTACTACCTCAAGCGCCGCATCGAAATCGGCGATTTTAGCGCAGCTCTCCAAGCGCAGCTCGAGTTCATCCACTTTGGGCTCACCTCGCAGGATATCAACAACACGGCCATCCCCATGAGCCTGCGCGACGGTATCGAGACGGTGTATTTGCCTCAGCTCGACGCTGTCATCACTCAACTCGCGGACATGGCACAGGCTTGGCGTCATCATCCTATGCTGGCGCGTACGCACGGGCAGCCAGCTTCGCCCACCACCCTGGGCAAAGAGATGATGGTCTTTGTGGTCCGCTTGCGACAGCAGCGCGATGCCCTGGCCTCCCTCCCTTACCCGGCCAAATTTGGCGGAGCCACCGGCAATCTCAACGCCCACTACATCGCCTATCCCGACTACGACTGGCAGGCCTTTGCCGAGCAATTCGTGAAGCAAAGGCTGGGCTTGAGCCGCTCCTACCCCACCACTCAGATCGACCACTACGACCGCTTGGCGGCCATTTTCGATCAGCTCAAGCGCATCAACACGGTGCTGACCGATCTGTGCCAGGATTTGTGGCTCTACATTTCGCAGGAGTATTTTCGCCAGGAGGTGAAAGCAGGAGAGGTGGGCTCGTCGGCTATGCCGCACAAAGTCAACCCCATCGACTTCGAAAATGCCGAGGGCAATTGTGGGCTTTCTACCGCGCTGCTAGAGTTCTTGAGCCGTAAACTACCGATCTCTCGCCTGCAACGAGACCTGACAGACTCTACAGTGCTGCGTAATCTCGGCGCTGCTGTGGGCTACGCATTGCTGGCCCTGACTTCGGTACACAAGGGCCTGGACAAATTGCAGCTCAATCCTGAGGCCATGGCCCGCGACCTCGACGCCAACTGGGCGGTGCTGGCCGAAGCCATCCAGACCATTCTGCGCCGCGAGGGCTATCCCAAGCCCTACGAGGCGCTCAAAGATCTCACGCGGGGGCGCGAGCGGGTAGATGCCGCCACCTTGAGAGCATTTGTCGATCAGCTAGCGGTGTCGGCGGCAGTCAAAGCCGAGCTGAAAGCCCTGCGACCGGAAACCTACCTCGGGGATGCTGGCTCTAGATAGGGCACGGAGTGCCTCACCAGCGCGTTTCGGCACGGAGTGCCTCTCCTTTGCTACGCCAGCGGTATCGACTGTCTACCGCGGTAGCAGCATAGCTGCGACTCCATTTGTAGCGACTCACTGGCTCCTCATATTGGTTCGCCACCGCTGGTCGAAGGTCGCTCCGCAACCAATTGCGCCAAAGGTAGGGTGAAGCCAAAGGTGCTTCCTTCTCCGGGAGTGCTTTCGACCCAAATATGGCCATGGTTGCGCTCCACAAAATCTTTGCAAAGGGCTAAGCCCAACCCTGTGCCCTTTTCATTTTGGGTGCCTAGGGTGGTGAGGCCACCCCGCGAGAAGAGCTGTGCGCGGTTTTCGGCAGAAATACCGATGCCCGTATCTTTGACCATCACCTCGGCCATATCCCCACGCTGATGAATCGAAACCTGCACCTCATCGCCGGGGCATGAAAACTTGAGCGCATTGGCCATCAGGTTTTGCAGCACAATCTCGATCATGTTTTGATCAGCAAAGACGGTGAGAGCGGCCTCTATCTGATGGGAGAGCTTGATCTGCTTGCGCTCAGCTGAGGGGCGAAAGAAAGCCACCTTGTGCTGAACGATCTGGTGGAGGGCGAAATTTCGCCGTAGCACCTTGACGCCGTTCATCTGGCTTTCGGCCCAAATCAGCAGATTGTCCAGCAGGTCGGTGGTGTGGTCGACTTTCTGTACCAACTCGGGCACAAAGGTCTGAAACTGCTCAGGCGGCAGGCTACCTTCGCGCGTGAGGGTCAGCAACTCGCCGAGGTTGCGCAGGGGGCTGCGCAGGTCATGGGAGATGATGGAGAAGAGTCGATCCTTGACCATGTTGAGTTCGGAGAGTTGTTCGGCTTGCTCGGCCATGGCCTGCTTTTGCTCCTCGATCTCTCGGTTTTTTTCGCGCAGCATGCTATTGACTCGCTTGGTGAGCAGTTGGCTACGAAAAAAGGTTACGCCCAGCATCACCGCTAGCATCAGCCCTGCGATCAGGCCAAAAATGAGCAGACGGCGGCGCTGGGCCTGGCTTTTTTCGTAGGCTCGCTCCTGCTGGAGCAGGGCAATCTGCTGCTGCTTGCGCTCATAATCAAAGAAGTCGAGGCGATTTTGGGTTTCGAGGTTGAGCACACTGTCTTTGTAGTCGGCAAAAAGCTCGTGGTAGCGATAGGCGGCTTCGTATTGTCCTCGGGCGGCCAGGGCTCGCGCCAGGGTCTCATAGGTGATATAGCGCAGCTCTTTGATGCTGGAGGTTTCGGAAAGACTAGCCGCACGCTTGGCCCGCACCAGAGCAGAGTCCAGCCGCTGATGACGAAGGTCTAGCTCGGCGAGCAACTGATTGGCGCGAATGTAGGTGCGCAGGTCCCGGTAGGTCTTCTGATACTCCAGGCATTGCTCCAAGGTACGCAGGGCCAAATCGTAGGCCCTACTGCGATAGTAGGCATCGGCCAGGTTGAACGTTACGATACCCAGGATGTTGGGGCGCACGGCCTCGAGTAGGTCGATCGAAGCCTTGAGGTATTTGCGAGCAGAGTCATACCTTCCCAGTCCCATGTACGCCTTGCCGGTGTTGTTGAAGGTAACGGCTATGCGCTCCTGATTATCCAGCTCTCGAAAGTAGATCAGCGACTCCTGGTAGTAGCTGATGGCCGCTTCGTAGTTGCCAGAGGCACTGTAGATCAGCCCCATATTGCCGATGTTGCGCGCCATGAGATAGGTATCGCCGATGGCCTCGGCGGCGGCTTTGGATTGCTCGAAGTAGTTGAGCCCTTTGCGAAGCTCTCCGGTAGACCAAAAGCCTGCTCCCAGCCGATTGTAAGCCACCGCCAGCAGCGATGAATCCCCTATTTGCCTGGCCAGCGATAGCGCTTCCTGGGTGTAGTGTAGTGTGCTATCGGGGTAGCTGTGGGTGTACTGTGAAGCCAGCTCGATCAACGTCTCGAAGCTTTCCCTCTCGGAGAGGGGCCGCTGTAAGTCCTGGAGCAACTGGTCGCGCTGGGATTGAGCCATCAGCAAGGAGCTTAGCCCCAGCAACAGGGCTATACAAGGCAGTGCCAAACGATGTTTCATGCCTCAAATTTGAATCAAGATCCGTTTTTTTGATTGACCCGATTACTGATATAAGAGGAAGTTGCACGTTTGAAAGGGAAAAGCCTACTCTCTTTATACCAAATCATATCATGGTCGCGAAAGCCCCGATAAACCCCGCTCCATCGCTGGGTTGTCATTCGATCCGTAGGGGTAGGGTCCGAAATTCGCGGCCAGCCTGTACCTGCAAAAAGTACATCCCGGGGACTCCGGGCGAGGCCCAGCGCAGCACCCCCTCGCGAAACCGATCGCGCTGCTCTTGGCGCAACAGTTGCCCGGCGGCATTGTACAACCGCAGGGTGAGGGACTGGGCATCGGGCAGGCTGAGGTCAATGAAGAAGTGATCGCGCGCAGGATTGGGATACACCGCAGCCGCCCAGGCAGTCTGAGGGGCATAGATCGAGACACTATTGGTATCTGCACAGCTCACATCTGGATCTTCTTCGCCCATACGGTAACCGATGGTAAATTGGTACACAATGTCTTTGCCATAGTCAGGCTCAAAGCTACGCAGCAGATTCCCCTCCGGCGTGAGCAGTCGCACGTAGCCGCTGCCATCGTTGTTGGCCCACCAAGCGATGCCATCTTCGCCAGTATCCTTGAAGTGCAGGGTGTAGCAACCCTCCGCCAGGCTCAGGGTGTCGCGATACACGGTGTTTGCCGAAAACACGCCCCCACTACGCAGCACCTGCCCGTCTTTATCGAGGATCTCGTAGCTGTTTTCATAGGGCGCGTTGTTGGTACGAAACTCGAGAATGGTGCCGGGATCCTGCTGGGGTACCAAGGCAAACGGGCTGCGCATCAAGTCATTTTCCTGGCGCTCGTCTACCTGCCCATTGACATACACCACATCGGCAAAAAAGGTAGGGGCTTCGGCATCTAGGCCCGTCCAGTTGAAGCGTGGCAGGTCGATCACCACCGCTTGGCCAAAGGGCAAGCTGCCGCTCCATGAGTAAGTGCAAGCGCTCACTCCCCCTTCGACTCCGTAGGGAATGAGCATGGATGTGATGGTGTCGCGCCCCTGGTTGGAGACTTCGACGATGGGATGGTCGCAAACCGGATTGTAGCGACGGTGCCGATCGGCCTGGCTGGGGGCCAAAATGTCATCGAGCCGCACGTCGAGCTGATAGCGATGTGGGCCATACTCGAAGAGCTGAGCCCGCATCACGTAATTGCCCTCGGGGGCCGTGCCACTGGGCAGATCCACCTCGTAGTCGAGGGTAAGCGAATCACCGGGAGCGACCAGTCCACTCAGCTCGTGGTGATAGGTATTGACCACGTCGCCGGGGCACCAGCCAGCGCGGTCGTAGACCCAGGTTCCGCCTTGCGGGAAGACGTGGTTATCGGCACACTCATTCCACAGGTTCCAACTAAACGCCTGATCGTCGTTGACCAGCAGGCGATGGTCGCGGGGGCAAAATTCCGCGCAATTGGTGGGCCCCCCAAAGCCGTGGCCCGAACTACGGGTTTTGACCGCAAAGCCACTGGCCTGCGCATCGAGTCGAAATCGCCGGGCAGCCCCCTGTTGATCGCTCACCAAGCTTTGGTAGGTAAAGCTGCCATCCCACACGTTGCGAATGCTGCGCACGGAGCGGGTGGGTTTGCCCTCGATCATCAAAAATTTGAGGTCGAGCAATTCTTGGTTGTTACCCGCTTGCAGGTACACCGAGCCACGTAGCAGCGGTGCATAGTCTGTCACATCAAACAGCCACATGGTGCCCTCTGGCCCCAAGTCGAGGTTGATGCCGTAGGGCGTGATGTAGCGACCAATTTCGTAGCGCACCACGGGACTGTAATAATCGATCGCTTGGCGGCGCAAGACAGTATCTGCTACACGCGATGCGGTGCTGATCACTTGTCGGGTTGCGTAGTCAAAGATCTGTTGCGGCTCGCTGGTCAGCCAAGCGGAGAGGGTGTCAGTCGCGACCCGAGGATGGTTGGGGGCGTCCTCCGCGATCAAGAGGCCACCGGGATCATTTTCGAATAGGGAAACGGCCACCGGAGCCAAGGGCAGGGTGTCGACCAGCACAGCGGTGTCCAGATCGAGCACGTACTCGCTTTGGTCAAAGATCACCTGGGGGCGCAGCGCTGCCTCACGCCAATTTCGCCT
>CAYVAP010000285.1:0-6409 GCA_964449365.1 uncultured Bacteroidia bacterium | reverse complement strand
CGCTGATGGTGGGGCTGGTGCTGGGCGCAATGGGGCTCAGACGGCGATTATAGCAGGTGGAAGATGATATTTATCATGCGGCGGACTGAACTTCTTTGCCCCTTCATTTAATGACTGGTGTTAGGTTTATTGCGTGAAGCATACCTATTCATATCTGCTACTGAGTCTGATCCTGATGGCTACTTTTCAGGATGCGGTGGTGTATGGTGTGTTCTATGCCAACCGGAGCTACATCGCGGCTAAGTTGTGCGAGCGCCCGCAAGAACCCATGGCCGTATGTGGTGGTAGCTGTGTGCTGGGGGAGACCTTAGCCCAACAACACGAGGATGAGTCGCCCCTGCCCTTACCGGCTGCTACCGCGTCTTGGGTCTTTTTGGCCGATTCTCCCTCTCGGCTGCCATCCCCGTGGCCAGATGGCGAACCTGCTGCTTACCCGTACCACAACGAGCGGGGGCGGCCTGACCCCTATCTGGGGGAAATCTTCCGACCGCCCCCGGGCAAGAATGATGCTTGATGCTTTTCTTTCTGGTCCTCCAAAGGCCGGGTAGGATGGTTGCCTGCGTGCAGCAGGTGCCCTTTGTTTCATGTTTCATTTTTCGCTCAATCCTTCATTTCATGTCTATTTTTTCATCGCTCCGGCTCTGCGCCGTGAGCCTTCTGGTCCTGTTGGGACTAGGTATGCCCGTGTGTGGCTGGGGCCAGACGCCCACCGACAGCACCCAAACGCCCCCTTTCTTTGAGCAGCCCGCTTTGTCGCCCGTTACCATCATTGCGGTGCGGCCCAGCGGGGCGACCGAAGAGCGGTTTTCCCTCAGCCCGCAAGATCGGCTGGCCCACGACGGCGCAACCTTGCTCAGTCGCACACCCTCCCTCAGCCTGATTCGCAAAGCGGGGCAATACGGCTTCGATCCCGTGCTGCGGGGCTTCAAATACGATCAGCTCAACGTGGTGATCGACGGGGTGCAAAGCGCCAACGCGGCTTGCCCCAACCGCATGGACCCGGCGACCAGTCAGGTAGTGCCCAACATGATCCGCCAGGTAGAAGTATTCAAGGGGCCGCATAGCCTGCGCTACGGCCCGGCCCTGGGAGGGACGATCAATTTCAGCTCGGTGCAGCCGAGCTTTGCCCTGCAAACGGAGAGCTATGGCCGCCTCTCAGGCAGCTATGAAGCCAACGGCAACCTGCTGCGCAGCGAAACCCAGGTAGGCGTGCGGGGCAAGGCCTACGACCTGTCGCTGTTTGGGGCCTGGTCGCAGGGCAATGACTACCGGGCTGGCAACGATGAGACGGTGCAGGCCGATTTCTTGCGCGCCAGTTTTGGGGCGCAACTGGGCCTGAAGCTCAGCGCAGCCCAGCAGCTCACCCTCAGTGCCAACCGCAACCTGGCCCGCGATGCGGACTTTCCGGCCCTGCCCATGGACCTGCGCCGCGACGATACCTGGCTCTTCAAAGCGAGGCATCGCATCGAACTCGACCGGGGCGCCCTGCAAAGCTGGCAAAGCAGCGCCTACTTTACCCGGGTGGATCACCTGATGGACAACCTCCTCAAGCCGCTGGACCCACGCAGGCTAAACGCCCAGACCGAGGCCCTGACCCTGACCTACGGGGGTCGCAGCGAAACCCACTGGCAGTGGCAGCAGCAAACGCTCTACCTGGGAGTGGATGCCCGGGTGGAAGAAGCCGAAGGCATTCGTAGCCGCGCATTTCTGCTGGGGCCCCTGGCGGGCCGTACCCTGACCGATGATGCCTGGCAGCAAAGCCGCATCGCCCAGGGGGGTATTTTTGGCGAGTATCAATGGCAGGGCACACACTGGTACAGCATCGCTTCGGCCCGCTGGCAGCTCAACCGCGCCCAGGCGCTCGAACCTGCGGCGGAGTTCCTCGCGGTACACGGCGAGACCGCCATCACCCAGGTCAATCCCAGCCTGAGCCTGGGTGGCGGCTACCGCTGGACCCAGGGCTGGGACCTGAGCCTGTGGCTAGGCCGGGCCCAGCACAGTGCCGGGCTTACCGAGCGCTACATCAATTTTTTTCCCGTGGGCCTGGACCCCTACGAACTGGTGGGCGACCCGCAGCTCGCGCCCGAGGTCAACCATCAGGCAGACTTGAGCTTGCGCTACCGCCGCGAGAAAACAACCCTGGAAATCACCGCGTTTGGGGCTTACCTGACAGACTTCATCAGCTCAGTGATCGACAGCAGCCTCCGTCCCCGCCTGCCCAGCAGCCCCGGGGTGCGCCGCTTCGTGAACCTGGACCGGGCACTGCTCGCGGGCCTGGAGCTGCAATGGCAGCAGCAACTGGGGGCTGGCCTGAGCCATGAGCTGGCCCTGGCCTACACCTACGGGCAGGACCTGACGCGCGAGGCCCCCTTGCCAGAAATTGCGCCGCTGGACCTGCGCTACACCCTGCGGGGGGATTATGGACAAGGCCGCTGGCAGCCAACGCTTACCTTGCGCCACGTGCGCCCCCAAACGCGGATAGCCGAGGCCTTTGGCGAGGCCACTACCCCGGGCTTTACCCTCCTCGACGCACAGCTACGCTATCGCCCCCTGACCTGGCTGCTGCTCAGCGCAGGGGTGCAAAATGCGCTGGATGTGGCATACTATGAGCACCTCAATCGCTCCGTGCGCGGGGCCGATGCACCGCCTATATTTGCGCCTGGGCGCAACCTGTTTGCCTCGGTAACCCTAACCTGGTAACCGACGTTATTGGGCCAGAAAACGGTCAGATCGACGGATTGGTCTTGGCCTGCGTTCTTTCTTATTTTCATTCCCAACCCATCAATGTTATTTCCTATGCTACTACGTAATGGTTTTCTCCTGACTGCTTTCCTACTCGTGCTGGGCCTGAGCAGTTGCCTGCAAGCGCCGGATGCCCAGCCGGAAGGCAGCGCCCCAACGCAAGCGGACACCGACTCCACGCAGGTGGAGGGTGAGGCTGATCCCGAAGCCGCCGCTGAAGCGGAGGCCCCGTCGCCTGCGCCCTTGCTGATCAACCTGACCAGCAGCCCCACGCAGGATGCTCACGCCGTGCTCATGGGCCTAGACCTGGCCCAGCACATGCACGAGCAGGGCCTGGCGGTCTCGGTCTTTCTGAACGTGGGCGGCGTGAACCTGATGCGCCCCATCGCCGGGAAGATCAGCCTCGATGGCCACAACTTGCAAGCGCTGCTCAAAGAGCTGATCGATAGCGGCGTAACCGTACTGGCTTGCCCCCATTGCATGGAGATCAATGGGCTTTCTGACGATGACTTGCTAAAAGGAGTGGTCATAAACAAAGCGGAACGCATGGCCGAGCGATTGGCGCAGCGTCCCACGGTATTCACGTATTGATGGCTAACCGCCTGCGGGCAGGGACAGCCTGTCTACCCAGTCGGGAGGGCGCTGCTGAGTCGGCGTCCTCCCGTTGTTCTTCCTCTCAACGAACAACGCCTAGTGCTTCGCATTCGAAATTCGTAATCAGGAATTCGTAATTGGAAGTGCTGCTGGTCAAGATTCTATGCGAATTTCGAATGGTTAATTACTTCATTCCGAAGGCACTAGTGCTTTGTCAAGTTGAAAATGATGGGTAAGCGGTCGCAGATTGTTGAGTAGTTCCCATTCAAGTCTGGGGGCCCCTTGCTCCCACATGCCCTCACCAATAAGCCATCACCAAAGAGGGACGGATGCGATCGTATTGCGCGATAGCTTTTGCCTACAGCTTCACCCGCCCCCAAAATGCAGGAAAGCTGCGCACCATCTCCAAGTTTTCCGCCCGGAACAGAAAGAGGGCTACATCGCGCGCCAGTCGGTCAAAGTCGAAGGAAGCCACGTGTTGCGCCACCCGGGACCGCAGCGTAGCGGGGTCAGTAAGCCCGAAGCGCACATCCAGGTAGCCATAGTCGGGGGCGTGCCCCTGGGTGAGCAGCCAGGTCAAGTCGTAAAAGTCGCGTCCCTTGGGACGTTTACGGCCCAGCACCGCAGCGATTTTTTGGCTGACCAGCAGGCCAGGAGGCGTAACGAAGATGTCCGCATCCACCCCAAATTTTTGGATGCGCACCAGCTCCCGCTGATAGTCGTAATCTTGTTTTTCCGAATCCAGCTTGATGAAAATCCGTGCTTCCTTATGTCCGCTCAGCCCGTAATCGTACAGGATACCCGGGAAGGTAACTTTGCAGTGAAAGGCGTCTTTGTGGCTGAATGTTATGCTCGTTTGGTAGCCCAACAGCTCTAGCCACCGCTGCACGGCGTGGCCAGTCTCCTCAAAATCGGCTGCCGATAGCCCTACGTTGTCGAAGTAGAGTTCTTCGGAGAAGCGTTCGGTCCCATATACCAAGCGCAGGCAAGTACCCCCCAGAAAGGTGTAGGCCATGGCGTGTTTGGACTCGAAAATGGCCTTCAGAATTTCGTACTGGAGGTACTCGCGTAGCATATCCTGCTGAAAACCCTGTTCCCTGATATAGTCAGGAAAGCACTTAGCGATTTCATTCATTTCCATCATAAGCCATAGCATTTTTGTAGCGCGGCTATCTTTCTGCGCAGTGTTTTTGATTGTAATACATCCAGATAATGCTCAACGAGGTCCCAGCGATATTCTTCTTTTAGCACATCCTCGTCGAACCGCATTTCGTATAGCCAAGCCTGGTCAGTAAATAGAGGCTCTAAATAAGCCAAGTCAATCATGGCCTTTTCCCGATTGGCTATTTTATAGGGATCCCCTTTCCAGGTTACCCATTCGTAACCAAAGAAATGGCTCGGTCTGATTTGCTGATAGGTCAAACGCGTCCTGTACTCGAAAGTGGCGGTCTTTTTGGTCGTTACAGATGTAACAATCATTACCATTTCTGGAATGACATCCCAGTATCGAAGTGCGCTGTACGTAGACACATAAGAAGGTTCATAAATGTGATTGGCAACAAAAAAGATATCGACCAAACTATTTGGCTTGATATCCGAAGAGCGATACACCCCATTTCGCACCTTCTCCACCTTACCTTGATCCACCCAGCGCCGGAAAATATTCGGGTCGTACGCGCCGTAGCGCTTACGCATGTAGTCCGTGGTGATGAGGGTCCGGCCTTTGGGCAGTTCGTATTTAGCCATTTCGTTTCCTTTTTTCAGTTTACGGCTGAAAAAAAGAAATGGTTTTGATAAAATGGAAAACCTGGGCTAATCATCCAGCCCCCCAGCATTGCCGTTGACTCCCCACCAGAGACTGAGGTGGGGTGAGATACAGTTATACCCTATTGATTATCACACATTGACAGCAGGCTGTACAAATATCAATCGCCTTGTGGATCAACCATTTTGGCTTCGTATGTATGCTTATTGGCAAATGCCACCAACGACAGCATCACCGGCACTTCTACCAACACCCCAACCACACAAACCAGTGCAGCCGGACTCTCTAGCCCAAAAAGGGCGATAGCTACTGCCACGGAGAGTTCAAAAAAGTTGCTGGCACCAATCATCGCTGCCGGGGCACAAACAGCGTAGCCCAGGTTGAGCTTTTTCCCACTAAACCAGGTGATGAAAAAAATGAAATAGGTCTGAATAATCAGCGGAATGGCAATAAATACAATGATTAGTGGATTGTTCAAAATATTGCCGCCCTGAAAAGCAAATAGCAGCAACAGCGTGAGCAACAGGGCAAAAATGCTCAGCGGTTTAAGTTTCGGCAAGAAAGTGCCAGTAAACCACTGTTCGCCCTTTTTTTGAATCAAATACCGACTCGTCGCATATCCTGCTACGAGCGGAACGACCACATAGATAACGACACTGAGTACTAGGGTATCATAAGGAATCACCACGTCTGTGATGCCTAAAAGAAGGCCGACAATGGGCACGAAAGCAACCAAAATAATCAGGTCATTGACCGATACCTGCATCAAGGTGTAGTTCGGGTCGCCATCGCTCAAGTAAGACCACACAAAAACCATGGCGGTGCAGGGGGCTGCTCCTAGCAGGATAGCGCCTGCAATGTATTCTCCCGCTAACTCCGGCGAGATGAAAGCTGCATAGATATTGGAGAAAAATAGCCAGGCAAAAAAGGCCATCGTAAATGGTTTGATCAGCCAATTGACGATGACCGTAAGGACAATTCCTTTGGGTTTTTTTCCGATCTTTTTCAGGCTGCTAAAATCAATTTGCAGCATCATGGGATAAATCATCATCCAGATCAATATCGCAATGGGCACGTTTACCTTGGCAATTTCCAACGTGCCTAGATATGCCATGGCGTCTTTCGCAACGTAACTGAGACCTATCCCACCCAAAATACACAGCGCCACCCACAGGCTCAGGTATTTTTCGAAGAAGGCCATTCGCTTTTTGGGTTGGTTCGCTTCTGCGTTCATGATATTTTTCATATTGACGTAAATGTTAACAGGGGTCTTCGCAAGCCGGGGGCTGGTAGCTTTCAAAAAAGAGA
>CAYVAP010000284.1:0-6411 GCA_964449365.1 uncultured Bacteroidia bacterium | reverse complement strand
TTCGGGTGTTTTTGGGGCGTTCGTTTTTGGACAAGATGGACAAGATTAAACAAGAATGGACAAGATGGGCTTTCGGGTGTTTTTGGACAAGATTGACAAGAATGGGCTTCGGGTGTTTTTGGGGCGTTCGTTTTTTGGACAAGATTGACAAGATTAAACAAGAATGGACAAGATGGGCTTTCGGGTGTTTTTGGACAAGATTGACAAGAATGGGCTTCGGGTGTTTTTGGGGCGTTCGTTTTTGGACAAGATGGGACAAGAATGGCTTTCGGGTGCTTGTGATCCTGCGAATCTTGTCTAAATGGATCAATGATGTTCAATGGTGGGTGGTAAGCTATTTTGGTTGAGAAGCAATATGGCTGCCCGACGTATGGAGACATCGGACAGCCAGTTTTGCGTGTCAATAGAGTGCTGCGCGGCGCTGCTAAGGCGCTCTTTCTCAGACCTTCTATGCCCTTTTCACCTAGCAGGGCATCACGGTTGCCCGTAAGCTGATTTTTCTTCCGCCTCACCGCGAGGTGCCGTCTGCTCTTCTTCGCTTTCTGCTGGCGCGGTCTCTTCGTCCGACTCAGCCTCAGGCGTTGCGGCGGGGGTAGCCTTGGAGGTATTTTCTTCGGGCGCTTCTTTGGCGGTCTCTTCGCTGTCTGCTTCCTCCTCGGTGGCCTCGGGCTCGGCGACCGCATCGAGGTCCAACACGGATAGCCCTTGCTCGAAGGTGATGTCTACCGGAATGCCTGCCTCACTCAGGCGGTCGAGGTCGCTTTGCAGCACACTGTCGATGCGGGCCTCTGCGTCGACCAACTCTGCGGCCGCAGCATAGTTGCCATCGCCCTGCAAGGTCAGGATCTGCTTGCCTAACGCCTCCGTGGCGGCTTCGAGCTTTTCGATGTCCACGCGGTAGGTGCCCCTAACCGAGTCGCGCACGAAGGCTTCCATCTTTTCGAAGAAATTGAAGCGCACCATGTTGGCTTTGCCGTGGGCACTGCTGGCCCCAAAGCGGATGGAGCGAAAGATGCTGGCCATGAAGGTGATGTAGTAGTCCTTGAGATGGCCGGAGAGCTCGCCTCGTTCGTGAAGTTGCTGGATCATGTAGAGGCCCAGGATGTCGGCTTTCCCTTCTTCGATGGTCGAGGCGTATTCCTTGAGCGCTTCACGCACGGTGCCCTTGCCGTCGAGGGTGTTTTTGATGCCCAAGCCGTGAGCCACCTCGTGAAACATGGTGTTGGCAAAGAAGGCATCGAAGTTGACGTGGGCGCGCTGGGCCGAGTCGATCAGCACCTCCGAGATGGGCAGCAGGATTTGATCGAATTTGGCTCGCATGGCGTTTTTCAGTTGCAGGCGGCGGGTACCCTTTTGCAATTGGACCTCCTCATCATTGGGCAGGTTGATAGCAATGGTCTTGGACCCGGCGTTGCAGTCGCCCGCGTAGTAGATCACGTCGTAAGCGCCGAGATCGGCGTCAGTGCCAGGCTTTTCCTGCTTGTACTGGTCAGGCACGGGCAAATTGCGCTGCAAGCTAGGCAGGTAGTCGGCGTAGCGCTCCAGGCGGCGACTCCAGGTCTGGTCTTTGAGCAGGACGTAGGCTTCGTGGGCTGCCTTGTAGCCAAAGAGCTGATCTTCGTAGGTCTCGATGGGGCCGATCACCACGTCTACCAGATTATCTTTGGTATCCATCCAGGCCAGATCGCTGGGCCGGTAGTGGTCGTTGAGCAGAGCCGCCGCGCGCAGGGTGAGATAGCGGGCAAAGGCTTCATCTTCGGCCAGTGCGGCGGCCTCGAAGAGCAGCCTGGCCGCTTCGGTTACTTCGTCGGCGAATTTTTGGTAATAAGGCACCGTGATGAGGTTGCCTTGGCGGTCACGGCGAATGAAGGTGTAGAGGCTCTCCTTGCCGGGCAGGTCGGCGGCCTCAAACTCCTCCTTGGTCATTTTTTGGGGGTAAAAGTTGGCCCCGGCAGGCTTGGGCGACACGTTGCGCATGAAGGGGCGGTTGCCGTCGAGCCGATCATAGGGGCCGTAGTTGATGCGGGCAAACTCGCGGTACTCCTCACCGGGGAGGCGACGCAGCCATTTTTGCCAGTCTTCGCCGTAGGCTTCGACCCAGAAAAGCTCGTCCATGATCTGGGCGGCTTCGATGAGTCTTTTGACCATCGCGCGCTGATCGCCGCTCAGGTCAGTCAAGTCGGCTTCGAGGCGTACCGTGGTGTACTGGTCCAGTCGGTCTTTGATGGTGAGCTTTTTGCCGGTGGCATTGGTGGTGTCGCCGTCAGTGGGCCCGGTACAGGCACTTACCAGCGCCCATATGAGCAGCGGTATCGAGCAGCGAACGTAGTAGGAAATGGACATATCAAAATGTGATTTGGAATGGGATTGGGATCAACATATCCCTTTGAAACTCTCTGGTGGACTACAATTGGCCAAAGAGAATATCTAAGCAACCCCGAGCCAAAGCTGGGGTTTTCCCTTTTTCGAGAATTTTTGCTCCGAAAGAGCGAATGGCTCCCTCTCTCCGAGGTCGTTTAGCGGGGGGCTCGATGGGCCACCATGCATATGACCTCTCCGATTTTTTGTCCCCAGAACAATGCAACCCTGCTCACTGGTTTGTAGGTTAAGGTGACTTTAAAGTTATTACAAACTGACGTTGGCTTAATTTTGCTGCTTTCCGTAACCTTCGCCCTCATGGCTTCTGCTAAGACCTTCACCCTGTTTGGGGTTCGCTTCATTCCCCAGAATCTCCGTCAAAAAGGATCTGGTTATCTGGTGGTAGACCTCACCATGCTCTTTCTGGTGTCGGTCAACATTACCCTTTTTATTTTCTACTGGATCTATGACTACAACCGGATTCGCCTCTACGTAGCCGAGCATGCGCCCGAGCTCCACGCGGCACTCAACCCTTGGTATGAGGAATTTCCGCTCATCGATCTGATCTTCGTGAGCATATTTCTCACCGAATTCACCCTGCGCTGGATCATCGCTATTTGGCGCAAAACCTACCACCGCTGGTTTTTCTTCCCCTTTGTCTACTGGTACGACCTGCTGGGGTCGCTGCCCTTTGGCTCGTTCCGCTTTTTGCGTATCCTGCGGATCTTTGCCTTGCTACACCGCCTCAACAAAATGCGGGTGCTCGATGTGCGCGACACGTATTTTTACATCCGCTATCAAAAATACCGCGGTATTTTGGTCGAAGAGATCTCTGATCGGGTGGTGCTCAACGTGCTCTCGGGCCTGCAAAAGGAGGTAAAGGAGGGCTTGCCCGTTACTGATCGCATCTTCAACCAAGTGCTCGAGCCCTACCGCCCCCTTTTGATCCAGTGGGTATCGCAGCGCCTGCGGGCGGTGACGGAGCAGAGCTATGCCCGCTATCAAACCGATCTGGAGCAATACTTCGATGCCAAGATCCATGATGCGGTGCGACAAAACCCTGAGATGGCCCAGCTCAAGCTGCTCCCGGTGGTGGGGCCGCAAGTGGCGCGCACCCTGGAGAGTGCCATTCAAGACATCACCTTCAACGTGATCAATGGGATGTTTGCGGATATGGCCCAGGAAGAACAAGAAGGGTTGCTCAATGAAATCTCCATCATGGTGGTGGACACCGTGCTCAAGGAAGACAGCAAGCCCCAAAACGACACCATCAACAGCATCATGCAGCGCATGGTACTCGAATCGATTGAGGTGGTCAAAGCGCACGTGCGAGTGCAGGAGTGGAAGCTTCGCTCGCGGGCGCGTAAGGAAGGTTTCGACGTGGTGGCCGATCCGATGCACGGCGATCTTGACGCTTCCTCTTCCACGGAAGCAGAGGCTGGGTACGAGGGCCATAAGGGTGTAGGGGAAATAAGGGTATAAGTAGGCAAGGAGCATAGGGAGCTTTGGCACAGGCCAGCCCCCACTTATTGGCTTCCTCAGGGGTGGCCCCTGCGGAGCAACCCTACGAACTTTCCACCCCGAACTGCCGTTAAGCATACTCAGCGTCTCCACGAAATCCACGATATCAATCCCTATTTTCAGCTTTGGCATCAGAAATTCACGACCGGATGCTCGGCTGCTTGCTGGGTAGCGCGATTGGCGATGCGCTCGGTGCACCAGTAGAGATGTGGTCTCGTCAGACGATCGCAGCCACGCATGGGCTCATCAATCGCTTGCTTCCGCTCAAGCGCGCAGCGTCTCCCGAAGGTCCCTGGGGTGACGACCTGCCGTGCGGCAGCAGCACGGATGACACGCGCTGGAAGGCCCTGTTTATTGAGTTTTTGACTGGGACCGATCCTGGGCGTCTTCGCTCCTGGCCCACTGAGTTGTCCCCCGAGCGCTTTTGTCAATTGATCTGTCGTAAATATGCCGAAGCAGCCCTTCGTCCTGAGCACGAGCGCCTTTGGCTCGAGGAATGGGATCGGGTGGCCTGGGCCTATCTCAATCGAGACCAAGGTGACTATCGATTGGCCCTCAGCCGCTTTTACGGCGGCGAAATGACCTGTGCAGGCATGCTCTATGCCCCGGTGATCGGCGCGGCTTTTCCGGGGGCTCCGGCTCAGGCGTATCGCCAGGCCCATCGGCTTGCGCTGTTTGATCAGGGCTATGCCCCCGATCTGAGTGCGCTGGTGGCCGCTATGACTGCCGCAGCCCTACGGATCGACGCCAGCCCTGACACCATTTTGGCAGTGATCGAGGAGATCGACCCTTTCGACTACAGCCGCAGCCGCCTGGTAGGCCGCCGCGCCTGGCACGGCTATCAATTGGCGCGCGACCTGGCGCAGCAAGCCTGCGGGGATTGGGAGCGGGCCTACCAATTGCTCGATGCTCACCAGCAAAACTTTCCGTTTCACCCCTACGAAATCTGGCTGGTGCTACTCACGGCTTGCCAGGTGTGCGGCTTCCAATTTCGCCCAACTCTGGCCTTTATCGTCAATTATGGCCGAGACAATGACACCACCGCCGCCATCGCAGGGGCCATCTTGGGGGGGCTGCACGGCGCCACTAGCCTCTGCGAAGATCTGGTTGGGCCTACCATGGAGGCCCATCTCGCTCTCAACCTCGATCTGGCAGAGCTGGCCTGGCGCATGGGATCTCAGGGAGAGAGGAGGTGAGTGGATCGGCGCTCACCTGTCTGGAAGGGTGTAAGGGCCATAAGGGATAAGTAGCCCCCACCTATATGGACGGGGCATAGGGGCCATAAGGGGGCTTCGGCACAGGCCAGCCCCCACCTGTTGGCTCACTCAGGGGTTGCACCTGCGGGACAACCTCACGGACTTTGAACCCTGACTTTGAACCGCGAAACTGATGGCTATCTCGCGCGGGGCACCCGCAGCAGCAGCGAATCAGCGGTCAGGTAGAGGTAGCCGGGGGCTAGTGCACAATTGGAGGTGGGCAGCCCAGTGTGCAACCTGCCGAGGAGCTTTCCGTTGGGCGCAAAGATCCACAGGCCGCCCGGTCCCGTGGCTAGTAGATTGCCTCGGGCATCCACCTTGAGGCCATCGGGTAAGCCCGGCTGCTGGGACCCGACCTCAGCGGTCGCATCGTAAAACAAGTTTCCACTCAGAATATTGCCTTCGTCATCTAGGCGGTAAGCCATCCAGAGGGCTTGGCTAGGGTCAGAGTTGGCCACGTAGAGGGTTTTCTCATCTGGTGCGAGGGCTATGCCATTGGGGCGGCTGAGGCTGTCGATCAGCAGGGTCAGGCTCCCATCAGGATCGATGCGATACACGCCCTGAAAGTCTAGTTCACGCCGTGCGTCATCGACGCCCTCGGGCAGGCCATAGGGCGGATCGGTAAAGAAAATTTGCCCTTTACGATTGAGGCATAGGTCGTTGGGGCTGTTGAGGCGCTGACCTTGGTAGCGAGCGGCTAGGGTCTGAAAGGTGGGGGTGGCGGCATCGATGGGCACCATCATACGGGCCACGCGCCGATCGCCATGTTGGCACAGCAGCAATTGTCCGGCGGTATCCAGGGCCAGGCCATTGGAGCCAGGCTCGCCGGGATAGGGCTCGGGGTCGGTGTAGCCCGAGGGCATCAGCCAAGGAGTGGCGGTACTGTCGCCTTCTCGCCAGGCGTAGATCAGGTTGCGGGGCACGTCGGAGAAGAGGAGCTGCTGCTGCTCAGGTAGCCAAAGGGGCCCTTCGCTCCAGACAAAGCCACTGGCGAGGGACTCCAACTGGGCCTCCGCCGCGATGAGCTCCAGCACGGCGGAGTCCAGGACTTGTAGGGGGTATGTTTCACCAAAATCAGACTCCGAAGAGGACGCTTGCTCGGCACGAGGGGGCCGACACCCGAACCAAGTGAGCAGCAGACAGCAAAATAGAAAGAGACGCATGGAGTGAAGGTTTTGGCTAAGTAACGTGCGTTTTGAGTTATTACGTTCAAGGTTTTAAGTTAAAAGCATGATATTCAGATGGTAGACAAACTCACCTACATGAACGGTCAGGG
>CAYVAP010000283.1:0-6415 GCA_964449365.1 uncultured Bacteroidia bacterium | reverse complement strand
GATGACCTGGTCTATGGCTACCAACGAAAAATTGAAGGTCATGAACTCCACGATAGGACGCAAGCCCACCATGGCCGATCCAACTCCGATGCCCGCAAACCCTAGCCCGGAGATAGGGGTATCGATCACCCGCTTGGGACCAAACTCGTCGAGCATGCCTTGGGTAACCTTGTAAGCACCGTTGTACTCAGCGACTTCCTCGCCCATCAGATATACCCGCTCGTCGCGGCGCATCTCTTCGGACATAGCTTCGCGGATCGCTTCACGAAATTGTATTTCTCTCATAGGAATAGGCGTATGTTCTGAAATGAGCCATCAAGATAGGCAAATTTCGAAAAAAAACCGGAACCCCTGCACGAATAGCGTCGGCTTTTACGCAAGTGGAGCGTGATCTCGCAGAGAGACCCTTCCATTTTAGTTTAGCCTTTACCCTTCGGCCAGAGCAGTCAGTCCCGCTCTACCAGCGTGATGAGCTCGGTGCGCAGCTCATGGGGCCCCACCAATAGGTAGGCCAGAGTCACGGGTAACCGAAATCGAACAGGCCCGGCAATACCAGGATTGAGGTAGCAAACGCCCGCTAGGGTCTCGATCAGCGGGCGGTGAGTATGCCCAGTGATGACCACCTGCAAGCCAGCCGCGACCGGATCGAGATCCAGGTCTTGGCGATCATGGATGAGGTAGCAATAGGTCTCTCCGAACGCAACCACCTCAGTCAGAGGCAAGGCCTCTGCCCAGGGACCTTTATCCACGTTGCCCCGAATGGCCGTTACTGGTGCTACTTCTCGCAGTCGAGCCAAAATCTCGGGCTTGCCCACATCGCCTGCATGCAAGATGTGATCTACGCCTTGCAATGCTTCGATCGCCTCTGGCCTTAGCAATCCGTGCGTATCTGAAATGACGCCGACAGTATACATAGGAGGAGGGGGAAGTAGGCCAATCGATCATCACTCCGCGTGACCGTTGGAGGGCAATAGCAAGCGCCGAGGCTCGCGGTTGGAGATAGCTTCGAAGCGAAAGCCTCGTTCGCTAAAGTGTTTGAGGATGGTTGGCAGGGTTTGAGAAAGGCGAGGCCAGGCTTTGACGCTGTCGTGCAGCAAGATGATGGAGCCAGGCCGGGCATGCTGAGTGATATGTTGGATGCAGTCTTCGGCCCTAAGTTGGGGGTCAAAATCTCCGGCGATGACATCCATCATGATGATCTCGTGGGTGCGGGCGATGTATCGGGCCTTGGTTTGGGTCAGGCGACCGTAGGGAGGGCGAAAGAGCCGAGCCTGATGGCCAGTGTATTCGAAGATGGTCTGCTGACAGCGCAGAAAGTCGCGCAGGTACGCCCGCAGCGAGGTCTTGTAGCCGTCGCGGTGGGTTTGGGTGTGGTTGCCGATGGCGTGGCCATTGTCGATCAACTCATGGACCAACTCCGGATTGGCCGCGACATTGTTGCCGACCAGAAAAAACGTGGCCCTGGCCCGATAAGCCGCGAGCTGATCCATCACCCACTCGGTGATCTGGGGGGTGGGTCCATCATCGAAGGTGAGATACAGAACGGGTTCGGGGGTATCAAATCGCCAGCGGTATCCGCTCAGATAGCGCTGTACAATGATCGGAGTTTTCTTCAGGTACATGAAGGCGGCCTAGGGCAATGGGGCGCGGAGCCATCACGCATGAAACACGCGCAAGGCAGCCGAGCTGGCTTTCTGAAACGTAACGAGATCGAGTGAGGTACGGATGCTCCGCTCACCGCAAAAGGAAACGAGACTTTAGGTGGCAATGTTACCCACTAGATCGTCTTTGGCAAAAGGACATCCCCCAAAGCCTTGCATGGCCACGTCGAAGCGCCGACAGCCTGCCTCCCAAGCGGCCCTGAGCTTCTGGTGGCGCTCCTGAGGCAAGGCATGAAAGTGCGCCCCCAGATCCAACTGCGGGAAGCGCGGAATCAGCGCTCCAAACAACTGCTCGATCACGGCCACCTCGGCCGTGCCCACCGTATCGGCCAGCGCTAAGGTACGAATGCCAAGTTTGGCCATCTTTTCGGTCCATTCCTCCACTACGGCTGGCTCCCAGGGGTCGCCGTAAGGATTGCCAAAGGCCATGGAGAGGTATACCATTAGCTCTTTGCCGTGCTGGATGGCCATAGCTTGGATTTCCTGCACCAAGTCGAGCGACTCAGCCATGCCCTGCCGGGTATTGCGTTGCTGAAAAGTCTCTGACAGGCTGAAGGGATAGCCCAAGTAGTGAATCTCGGGATGCTGGCACGCAGCTTTGGCCCCGCGACGATTGGCCACGATGGCCAGCAGCCGAGTAGCAGTGTGGCTCAGGTCCAACCCTGCGAGCACCTCTGGGGTATCGGCCATCTGCGGGACGGCCTTGGGCGAAACGAAGCTGCCAAAATCCAGGGTGTGAAATCCCACTTGCAGCAGTTGGTTGAGGTAGGCGATTTTGGTCGCCGTACCGATGGGATGAGCAAAGCCCTGCATAGCATCACGGGGGCACTCGATGATATCGATCATAGGAGAGTCGGGGTAGAGATTGGGCTAATAAAGGTACGAGCTGAATCCCTGAACACACAAAAAGAGCCATCCTGGATATCAGGATGGCTCTCTTTTGGCTCCCCAGCTTGGACTCGAACCAAGGACCTATTGATTAACAGTCAACCGCTCTAACCAACTGAGCTACTGGGGAATGTTTTTGAGGGTGCAATCAAGAAAAAACGAGCGATTTCTCATTTCGTGGCTGCAAATGTATGCGGTTGTACGAGAAAAAACCAAAAAGTTTCTAAAAAAAAGAGGGATTCTTGTAGGCCCGGCGTGCGTTGTAGGGTTTTTGGTCGCTTTCTTACCATTCTCCGGAAATCCCCTTATCTTTGCAGTGATTTTTAGGTAAAAAAATTGACAACATGAGTCTACTGGTCGTTGGATCTATGGCCTTCGATGCCATCGAAACCCCTTTTGGAAAAACCGATAAAATCCTGGGCGGCGCTGCTACCTACATCGCCCTGGCTTCTTCTTATTTTGTACGCCCCGTCAACGTGGTCTCGGTAGTCGGCTACGACTTCGAGCAGAAAGATATGAACATGCTGCGTCGGCATGGGGTCGATCTCACGGGCGTGGAGGTCAAATCGGACGAGAAGTCCTTCTTCTGGTCGGGTCGCTACCACAACGATATGAACGCGCGCGACACCCTCGTGACGGAGCTCAACGTGCTGGGCTCCTTCGATCCCAAGGTGCCCGAGAGCTACCACGATTGCAAGTACCTCATGCTAGGCAATCTCACCCCCGACGTGCAGCGTCAGGTGATCGAGCAACTGCCCCAGCGCCCCGAGCTGATCGTGATGGACACCATGAACTTCTGGATGGATGTCGCCCTGGAAAGCCTGCATCAAACCATCGCGATGGTAGACGTGCTGGTGATCAATGATGAGGAAGCGCGTCAGCTTTCGGGTGAATACTCACTGGTCAAGGGCGCTCAGAAAATTCTCGATATGGGCCCCAAATATCTGGTGATCAAGAAGGGCGAGCATGGTGCGCTGCTATTCGACGGTCATGAAATCTTCTCTGCACCCGGGTTGCCGCTCGAAGAAGTCTTTGACCCTACCGGCGCAGGTGATACGTTTGCGGGTGGCTTCATCGGCTATCTGGCCTATTCGCAAGACAGCTCCTTCGAAAACATGAAGCGCGCTGTGATCTACGGCTCCGGCCTGGCGAGCTTCTGTGTGGAGAAGTTTGGCCCCGAAAGACTTGCCGACTTGACCCGCGAGCAGATCGAAGCGCGGCTCAACCAGTTTGTGCAGCTAGCCGATTTTAACCTGCTATCGCGACAGATATCGGATCAACTCGACCAAACTACCTGATCGATACAGGATCCGAATCAGAAAGATTGTTCCGGCGTGGCTCAGGTCAGGCCGGATTTTTTTGCTCATCCGGCTACGTGCCGTATCTTCATCAGCCTTTAAGCGCGAGGCCCCATGTTTATCGAAGTCAACGCCACCAACCGCAAAGCTGGCTGGGTCGAGGTGATTTGTGGCAGCATGTTTTCGGGTAAAACGGAAGAGTTGATCCGCCGCTTGCGCCGCGCCCAAATCGCCAACCAACAGGTCGAGATTTTCAAGCCGGCTATGGATACCCGCCACCGTGAGGAAGAGATCGTTTCTCACAATCAAAATGCCATCCCCTCCACGCCGGTCTCGTCGGCGGAACAGATCCTGCTCCTCTCGGGCGGGGTCGAGGTGGTGGGCATCGATGAAGCTCAGTTTCTCGACGCTGAGATCGTATCGGTCGTGCGCAGCCTGGCCAACCGTGGGGTGCGCGTGATCGTCGCCGGACTAGACATGGACTTCCGTGGCCACCCTTTTGGAGCTATGCCCCAACTGCTGGCCATGGCCGAGTTTGTGACCAAGGTCCACGCCATCTGTCAGGTCTGCGGAAGCCTCGCCAATTATTCCTACCGCCTCTCGGCAGAAGCGCAAACGGTAGTGGTAGGCGCCAAAGACCACTACGAACCGCGCTGCCGCAAGTGCTTTTTTGATGGCATGGATAATTCGAAAGGTGAAATTCAAAATTCGTGAGGTTTCTTCCTCTCCATCTCCCATTTTTCCTCTCAACCTCTTCTCGTGAACACCCTCCGCTACCAACTCCAACACACCGAAGCCCATTCGCAGGCGCGTGCAGGTCGCATCACCACTGATCACGGGGTGATCGAGACACCCATCTTCATGCCCGTAGGCACCGTGGGTAGCGTCAAAGCCCTCACCCAGCAGCACCTCACTGAGCTGGTGCAGGCTCAAATCATCCTGGGCAATACCTACCACCTGTTTCTCCGCCCCGGGACTGTCATTTTGCAACAGGCGAGCGGCCTGCATCGCTTTATCGGCTGGGATCGGCCTATGCTCACCGATAGCGGCGGGTATCAGGTATATTCGCTGGCACAAAACCGCCAGATCACCGAGGAGGGAGTGACCTTTGCCAACCACATCGACGGGAGTAAACACCTCTTCACCCCCGAAAGTGTGATAGACATCGAGCGCCAGATCGGAGCCGACATCATCATGGTGCTGGACGAATGCCCACCCTATCCCTGCGACTACGCCTACGCGCAGCAGTCTATGGCCATGACCCATCGCTGGGCCCAGCGCTGCAAGGACCACTTCACCCGGCAGCCTCCGCAGTATGACTATGGGCAAAATCTTTTTCCCATCATTCAGGGCAGCAGCTACCGCGAGCTACGCACCCAGTCGACGGAGTTTGTGGCAGGGCTAGACCTGCCAGGCCATGCCATCGGCGGCCTCTCGGTGGGCGAGCCCGCCGAGATCATGTACGAGCTGACTGACCTGAGCTGCCGTATCCTGCCCCGCAGCCAGCCGCGCTACCTGATGGGCGTGGGCACCCCTACCAATCTGTTAGAATGCATCGCCCTAGGGGTGGATATGTTTGACTGCGTACTGCCTACCCGCAACGCCCGCCACGGCGAAAAAATTATCCTCGGCGCGGATGTCAAAAACGGCTCGATTGCGGTGAGTGGCTGGCAAGAAGAAAGTGGGGTGGAGTTGCACAATTTTCTGAAAGATTATCAGGAAAAAAGCGTGCAATATACCATTTGCACCGATGTGGCTAAAGATGGACTGCTGCAAGGGCCGGCCATTGATTTGTATCGGGAAATTTCGGAAAACTTACCCGAGCTGAAGCTCATCGCTAGCGGTGGCGTAACCACAGTCGATGATTTGCGTAAGCTACGAGATATCGGTTGCTTCGGTGCTATCGTAGGCAAAGCCATTTACGAAGGGAATATCCAAGTATCGGAGCTGCAACAATTCGCTTGAACCATCAACAACAAACACACAACTAATCCATGCTTGCAAAACGTATCATACCCTGCCTCGACATCAAAGATGGCCGCACCGTCAAAGGCATCAACTTCGTCAACCTGCGCGATGCCGGCGACCCCGTCGAACTCGGTGCGTTATACAGCGAAAAGGGAGCCGATGAACTGGTCTTCCTGGACATCACCGCCACGCACGAAAAACGCAAAACCCTGGCCAAACTCGCCCACGATATTGCCGAAAACCTGAATATTCCTTTTACTATCGGTGGTGGCATCAAGTCAGTAGAAGATGTGGATGTATTGTTGGAATCCGGGGCGGATAAGATTTCGGTCAACTCGGCTGCTGTGCGCAATCCGCAACTGGTGGATGATTTGGCCAAACAGTTTGGCAGTCAGTTTGTCGTCGTGGCTATTGACGCCAAACTCAAAGATGGCGATTGGTACTTGCACCTCAACGGCGGCCGTATTCCCACCGATGTCAAATTACTGGAATGGGTCAAAGAAGTCGAAGACCGGGGTGCCGGTGAAATACTATTCACTTCTATGAATCACGATGGTACGAAAGCCGGTTTTGCCAATGCCATCACGGCTCAAGTTTCGG
>CAYVAP010000282.1:0-6454 GCA_964449365.1 uncultured Bacteroidia bacterium | reverse complement strand
GTGTGATTTTTGACCCTTTCAGCATTTCGCAGGGTATCATCGTCGACGCTAGCGAGCCGATTTTCGAGCAGGCTCCTCTGCTTTCCAACACGGTGATCAACACCATCGCCGTCGACGGCGGCAACCGCAAATGGTTTGGCACCGACGATGGGGTCTTTCTGGTCTCGCCCGAAGGCGACGACGTGATCCAGCAATTCGATATTGACAATAGCCCGCTGCTCTCCAACCGGGTGCTCGACATCGACATTGATCAGGTTACGGGCGAGGTATTTTTTGCCACCGATCAAGGCTTGATCAGCTTTCTGGGCGATGCCGTGGCGGGTCAAGTTGGCTGTGGCGAGGTGAGGGTGTTTCCCAATCCGGTCTTCACTGATTATCAGGGCCCGATCGTGATCCGAGGCAGCGCCGCCAATTCAATCGTGAAGATCACTACCGCCTCGGGCATGCTGGTGCGCGAAGTGGAGTCTTTTGGTGGCCAAGCCACCTGGGATGGGCGCGACATCCGCGGTCGCCGCGTCAGCTCTGGGGTATACCTGGCCCTCATCGCCGATGAAAATGGCGAAAACGACTGTGCAGGGAAATTTGTGGTGATCTCGCGGGGGGCGCGGTGATTCTTTGTACGATGGCCCTGCGTGCCGTGTCTGGGGTGCCCACCAATCTCTCGCCGAAGCGCTAAGAGCGCGGTGGAAACCATGCCTTTGCGTTGGCTCCGCGATACCGCAGCACCGCGTGAATCGCAAAACCCCTCGCGAGAATTGGGGGCCGTGGCACTCAGTGCCGCACTGCCTTCCGGCCTGGCCCACGAAAGCAGCTACTTTCGCTGTGCGATCACCAGCAGGTTCCACGCGAGCGGCGAGCTCACCCTCTTCTGAATACCACGGTCCAACCAACAGGCTAGCCTGGCATATGGCATGAACAGTGCCTCCGGCTTGAGCATCACCTGCGCGATAGGCGTGGTGAAATACCCCTGATGCCAGACTTCGATTACCTCAAAATCATGGTTGAGAAAAAGCTGCCGCAGTTCTCCCCGGTTGAAAAATACCTGATCTTCGGAGTATTTGGGATCAATCTGCTTACGAATGGCCCGCAAGCCCTGGATCAGGGGATTACCTGACTGCGGCTCAATAAATCCGTAGTAGGTACCAGGGCGGCCCAAATCTTTGAGGGTCTGCATCACGGTCGGCAGATCATCTACGTGGTGCAGCACCCCGTTGCCCATCACCATCTCGGGCACGAAGTCGCCTAAGTTTAGATCCTTGATGTTGTCGCTGTGCAGGGACACCCCAGGCAGGTGCCCGTAGTTCTGCTTCCCGATTTCGATCAGGGCCTTTGAGTAGTCAGTCCCAATGTAGCGGTCATAACGTCCCTGCAGGTGCTCTGCCGCTGCACCCGAGCCGCAGCCGATGTCGATCAGGTGGCGCGGGCGGTCGCCCGTACGGCGCTCCAGCAGGTCAAAGAGGCTGTCGAACAAGAACTTACGCGCAAGCTTTGACGGCGGATACACATCCTTGGCGGCGTAGTGCGCAGCGATGTGATCGAATAGCTCGCGGTCTTTTTGCTCGCGTTGATCTGGGGTAGAATGACTCATTTTGATATGGGTTGGGTGAAGATCTCACCGATGGGTCTGCCCTAAGATAGCCGCCTTTCTACGTTTCAACCTTTGATCCCAGACCATAGCCACCACCAGCCCCGATCCTTCCCCCGCCAAAAACCACAGGCGAGAGACGGCAGAAACCGTGGCAGCGAATTCTGGCGCATAGCCTAGCTGGATCAGCCAAAAGCCCAGTACCGATTCCCGGACTCCAATTCCGCCTGGGGCAAAGATCGCTAGCGTTCCCAGGCCCACCGAGAGTGGGTAGGCAAACATCACCGACCAGGGCGGAAAAGCACCCTGCAAAGCCGCGATCAGCAAAGCGATTCCTCCCCCCCAACAAATCCAGACCAGGGCAATGCCCAATACCCCTGCAACATCGAGGGTGACCTTGCTCAACGCTGAACCAGCAGCATTCCCCTTGATTCGGTCGAGCCATCGCCCCCCCAGTTGCAATAGCGGATTGAGCAGCACGAAGCCTAGGGCCACTACGCCCAGCGCCAGCGCATACCACAGTTGCATTTCCTCATTCAGCCCTGGCAGCAGCAGGGCCCCGATCAACACGCCAGCAGCCATGTAGAGCAAGTTGTACATGACGAATACCGCCCCACTTTGCTTACGACTCATACCCCGTCGATCATGCAGCCAGGCCGTAACGCCGTGCAGCAGCAGCACCTTACCCGGCACGTACTTGGCCAATGCCGTGAGATTGGTACTGATGAAGGCATCGGCGTAAGTAGCGGGTAGTCCACTGCGCCGCAACAGGCGCTGCCATACCCAGGCCAGCACGGCAAAGCCCGCCAGCAGACAGAGCACAGAACCGCCTAGCCAGCCCCAGGAGACGATTTGTACGGGCTCAAAGTAGCCTTTCCGGTACAGAAGGACTGCCGCCAGCACCATGGAAGCGTAGAAGACGTACTCGAAGCGGAGGAATCTTTTCACACGCTTACCTTCGGGTTTTGGAAATGATGTCAGCCAGCAAGCCAAAGAAGAATACCTGAAAGGCCATGAAAAACAGCACCAGGGTCAGGCCGCCAAAGCCGCCGGTCAGGGCGTAATCGCGCAGGCCGCGCAGCACCGCCAGCCCCGCAAAGAACAGGCTCAGCGGCAGGAAAAATCGGCTGGGGTTGAAGTACATCGCCAGCCGCGAAACCAGGGTAAAAAAGCGGATGGTGTCCTTGATGGGGTGCAGAGTCGATTGCCCCTCGCGCTTGAAGTAGTCGATGGGCACGTAGCAGACCTCCCAGGCATTGGTCACCGCCCCCATGGTAATGGTGGAAGTGAAAGAAAAGCCGTTGGGGAAGAGCGGCCAGAACTGATGGGCCAGCGCCTTGCGAAAAATGCGCATGCCCGAATTGAGGTCCTGGATCTCCTGCTTGGCCAGGAAGGAGGTAAAGCGGGTCAGCACCCACTTGGGCATGCGCCGCAGCCAGCCGATGTCGCCCCAACTGCGGGCCCCGATCACCATGTCGTAGCCAGCCGAGGCCTTGATCAGGTCGCCAAAGCGGGCATTGGGGTAGGTGCCATCCGCGTCGGTGATGGCGATCCAGTCGTAGCGCGCGTGCATGATGCCCGTCTTGAGCGCCGCCCCATAGCCCTTGTTCACGTGGTGCTGCAAGAACCGCACGCCTGCCTCCTCGATCTGGGTCGGGTCGTATTGGTACTTGGTGGAGCCATCGTTGACCACCAGGATTTCATAGGTGACCTCCGGCACCTCCTGCATCGCCGTCTGAATGCCCGCGATGGTGTCTTTCAGCACCGCCGGGGCCTCGTTGTAGCAGGGGATGATGAGGGTGAGGGCGGTGAGGGGTTGGAAGTCGAGGTCGGTAGGGAGAGCTTGGGGAAGGGGTTGCATGAGAAGAGTGACTTTCTAAAGGACCAAGGCAGGCAACCATCCAGTTGCCCACTGGTAGACAAAGGTAATACTTTCTCGGCAGGGAAAATGAGCCTGCCGTGCGCGGGGAATCACAAAGGATCGAGGTGGTTTTCTCGTAGGGCTGGGGCATGCCCTGGCCCGGAAGAGAACGCTTGCTCGCCCTTATTTTTCTAAGAGGGTCTTCGCATGTCCCATCCTCCGTCTTCTCTCCACCAGTTTGGGCCAGTCCACCAGCAGCATCACGATCAGATAGAAGTGAATGGAGAAAGCATTGAGCGAAGAGGTCAGCCAGCTCTCGAAGGTCGCGGAGACGATCATGGCCAAGGCAAAAGGCACGGCGTAGTGCGGCGCTCGCATGCGCGAGAGCAGGGTGAGAAAAAACACCGCAAAGAAGAAAAACCCGATGAACCCGTGGTTCATCAGAAAAGTCAGCCAGGAGTTGTGCATGCCGCCCTGGTGCTCAGTGGTGACCAAGAATTCGGCCAATTCATGAAAATAGATGGCCTCGTAGTCAAAGCCTCGACCGATGTAGGGATTTCTAAGGATTTGGTCGATACCCAATCCCCAGGCTAAGAAGCGCCCGGTGCCGGTCTCCAGCGATTCGACCCGCAGTTCTTCGCCCAGGCCCACCATGCGGATGAGGTCGGAGGGACTGATGATGCTGAAAAAGACGGTGAGAAAGGGAATGATGAACAGCCAGAGGCTCAATTTGGCTCCTCCTCCCCGTTTGTAGAACCAGTGCAAGAAGTAAAAGAGTCCTATGGTACCGAGCGCGGTCCGAGAGTTGGCGTAGATCACCGATAGGATAATCATGAAGACGCCCAGTTGCCATCTCCTTTTATGCTCGGGAAAAAGCTCCCAGGCCATCAGTATCAGCGGAAACGCCATGGAGCAGTAAATACCCAAGCCATTGGGATTGCCAAGCAAGCCACGGTAGCGACCAACCAAATACACCAGCCCTCGGTTGATGGGGATCAACGCAAACCCCAAGATCAGCATCACGATGCCCAGAGTCGCAATATCAGCTAAGAGGCGTGGTTGCCGCTTGATCTGGTAGGGAAGATAGTGCAGCGCCACCACCAACAGCAAGAAATAGGAAACCAGCTTGGAAAACGAAGTCCCCATGGCGGGACTGCGCAGCGCACCCAGGAAAGCGATGAAGAAGAACGGAATGCTCAGCCACATTACGAGGCGAAATGCGTACTTCCCCTCGCTTACCTGCGCAAAGGTGCGTATCCCCAGGATCAAGATGGCCACGATGCGCAAGTTCTTTACGTAACCGAAATAGTACGCCCGGCTGTCGCCCATGATCAGGATGATCAGCAGCATGATGATCAGGTAGTCATCACGGCCCTGCTGCCACCAACGAAACATGATCACCGCCAACAACAGCCAGCTCGCGGGGGCAAAGGCATTGCCCACCACATAGAGCACCGCAAAGGCGATGAGAACTGGCTTGTATCGTTTGATGACTGCTAACACCGATCAAAGCTTTACATTCTAGGACCCTAGCCCATTGCCATGACAGCACGCATACACCGCAAGGTGTCTTCTGCTACCGCTTCCCACAGGAAACGATTCCTTACGCGTTTTATGGCTGCTTTCTGCAACTGCAAAAGCGCGTTCGCGGGCAATTGTATCGCAGCCTGCAAGGCTTCCATCAAGGCTGCTTCCTCCTTAGCAGGAATTAACCACCCTACGGATTCATTCACTTCTTCGCACACCGCCCCTACGTCTGTAGCAATGATCGCACACCCTGACGCCATGGCCTCCAGAATGACAGTAGGCATGCCTTCGGCATGGCTGGGACTAACTAGGACGTCCGCTCGTTGCAAGATGGCTTGGATCTTGGTCTGATCGCGCAGCAGGCCGTGGTATATAAAGCGGTCTCCCTGCACTTGCTTGTCGGTCGGAATGGGCCCGATAAATTCAAAGCGGAAAGGTAAACGATCTACTAGCCGCAACAAAACCCGGTTCAATTCTTCTATCCCCTTGCGCCGCTCATAGCGCCCTAAGAAGACGAAGGTGCGCGGCGATTGCGCCGGGCTTGGCGCTGCGACCAACCACTGTGGGTCCAGCCCGATGGGAATTTCCCAGATGCGGGAGCGGTCGATGCCTAGGTTGGTGAGGATCTCGGTGAGCTTGCCGCCCAAAGACTGCACAAAGTCAGCTTGCAGCAGTTGACGCCGCATGGGCGGAGCTAATAGCCATTGTTCCAACTGGTTACGGCGGCTGGCAGGCGGCTGCAAGGCTTCCATACCGTGGAAGTTGACACAGACCGGAGGCCAGTTTTCCCCCTTAGCCTTCCGCGCCAGAATGTCCCAGGCAGTGTACCCCTGGGCATAGATAAAATCAGTCGCCGGAGCCAGCTTCACCGCCTGCGCCAACGCTTGGGCGTGGCGAAAAGAATTTCGCACATAATGACCAGGCAGACGACCAGCCGCTGGAAAGGGTACCACGTGTTCCGTGATGTTAGTTCGAGCGGCCTCTGAGAAAGGGCTTGCTTCCCCTCCCCCAAAATGATACAATTGCACCGTTGCTCCCTGCCTGGCTAGGAATTCAGCCAGGTGATAGGAATGCTTTTGCATGCCGCCTACCTGATGAGGGTAGATGCCGTCGGTGAGGAGGGTGAGGTGCATGGGGGATAAAACCTAAAAATAACGGCTGATTGGTTAGCCAGTAAAAAATGAAGCCCATTTGGTTTCCGCGAAGTGATCGGCCAATTCATCGTAATTGGCGATCATTTCGTGCTGATTTCTTTGATTCTGTTTCTTGAGGGGTGAGGCAAGGGCTGGCGTCTTAGAAAGGTCCAGAAATTCTTGAATTCGCCGAAATTGGACTTCTTTCCTTTCAAAGATATCTTCGTAGTACAGCTCGAGCTTGGCATGGCCTCGAAAGTGATCATCGAATTCCCTGGTCACAGCATGGTTGGCTGAGGTACTCCCCAATCGTTGGACAGAAATTCTACTTCTTTAAGGTGATGACCG
>CAYVAP010000281.1:1180-6468 GCA_964449365.1 uncultured Bacteroidia bacterium | reverse complement strand
TGCGCGAGCTACCAACAGCTTTTCTGCGGCATCAGCGCCATCTGCGCGAGCTACCCATAGCCGCTCTACGCCCCATTCAAAAATCCTTGAGGATAACAGTCTCCTTAGCGACGGCCTAAGGCAGATGTTTTCACCCTTCCCAAGAGTCTAGAACCCTTGGGAGGGGTAAAAAACGCTTCGCCTGTCGCGGGCTCCTACCTTTTAGCCCCATACCGCCCCTCCTATTTTCCTATCGCCCCTCACTGTGCTCCAGCACGGGCTCTGCCTTGCGCTTGCGCATATAAAAAAACAGCCCTCCGAAGAGTACCACCAGAATGGCGGGCAGGATGGCCACCATGCGCAAAGTGCTCTGCCCCGCTCCGGCATCCATGTAGCCGCCCATGATGGGCAGCACGATCGATACCGAAAACATCCCGATGCCCCCCATCATAGCCAGGCCGAGGGCCCCGCTTTCAGGCACCTTTTCTGAGACAAAGCTCAGCATGGTGGGCCAGAAGTAGCAGACCCCGATGGCAAACACTGCGGCGGCACCGAAGGTCGCATAGCCCGAGGTGCTGCTGAGCCAGAGCAGCCCCAAAGCCGAAAAAATGGCCGAGAACCACAGCATCCCGGTGGTATCCAGCCGATGTGCCACCGGGCCTGCAAAGGCGCGCCCGATGGCCATGAGCCCGTTGATGAAGGCGAGCACCAAGATGCCCGAAACGCCCGTTTGCTGTAGCAGCGCGTCGATGCGCTGAGTGGTGCCCAGCTCGGTCGAGGCGGTGAGAATCATGCAAAAAGCCATGAACAGAAACAGGGGCGTGACCACGGCTTTCCACATGCCTTGCGAAGAAATGCCCATCGACACTCGCTCGGTCTGGGGGAGGTCTTCTTGCCAAAACAGTACGCCGTATACCGCCAGCGGAAGGTAGAGGGCTCCTACCAACAGTTGCCAGCTTAGCCCTGCGATATCCATCAGGCCATAAGCCAGCAGGCTCCCAATCACGATGCCGCCAGGAAACCAGACGTGAAAGCGGTTGAGCATCTTGGTCTTTTCCTGAGGGTATAAGGTCGCTACCAGGGGATTGCAGGCCGCCTCTACCATGCCATTGCCAATGCCGATGCCCAGGGTACCCAAAAAGAGGGTCCAGAAATCAGTGGCAAACAGGGTGAGGGTGATGCCGAGGGCATGCATGCCAAAGGCTAGACCCAGCATCCGCTTCATGCCCAAGAGGTCGACCAGAGGGCCGCCGATGACCATGGCCAGGGTAAATCCATAAAAAGCCGGCCCAAAGGCCAGCCCCAATTCTTCGGCACTCAGGCCGATGCCTTCCCGAAAGACCAGTTCGAGCTTGGCACGGATGGCAAAGGTCATCGAGGTTACGACTAGGGCGATACAACTCGCGAGAAACAAGCGGTTGCGATTGATAGCTTGTGGCATAGTAGTAGGGTAAATAAGGGTTTAAGTGCTCGCAGAATGCCCTGCCAGGAGGGCCTATGTCCACGACCGGTCCTCAAAATTTGCATGCAAATTCGCAGCAATCCAAGCCTGCTCCGATGCGGGCAGACAGGGGCCTGCGGATAATGCCTGATTCAGAAAGATTTTTTATTAATTTGCCTGTCGTTTTGGCGAGCAGCTCCCGGAGTGGCTCGCCCTTTTCGAATCTTTTGGGTTACAGGCCAGACCCCTCTTCCCGCATCGTGCAGCAGAAAGCATTCGTATTTTTCGAATTTCCAATCTCCAATCTCCAATCTCGATTCTCCATGGCAAACATGTCCGATATTCGCAACGGGTTGACTTTTCGCCTCAACGGTGACATCTGGTCGATCACGGAGTTTCAGCACGTCAAACAAGGACGTGGGGCCGCCTTTGTGCGGGCCAAAATGAAGAGCCTCACCACTGGCAAGGTGATCGAAAACACCTTCAACAAATCCTCGCGCATCGACGAGATTCGCGTCGAGCGCCGCAAGTATCAATACCTCTACGACGATGGCAGCTCGCTCGTGGTGATGGATACCGACACCTACGAGCAGATCAACATCAACGGCGAGATGGTCGATAACCGCGACCTGCTGACCGAGGGCGAGATGGTCGATGTCTTGTTCAACACCGAAGACAGCACCCCCCTCACCGTAGAGCTACCTCAATATGTGATTCGCGAGATCGAATACACCGAGCCTGGCATCAAAGGTGATACCGCCACCAACACCCTCAAGCCCGCCACGCTGGTCGGAGGGGCCGAGGTGCGCGTCCCGCTTTTCATCAACATTGGCGACAAAGTCAAAGTCGATACGACCTCCAAAGCGTACGTGGAGCGGGTCAAAGCATAGTTTGTTAGTTAACGTTTCGAGTTGAAGGTATTGCCCAGACCAGGTGCGGGAAAATCCAGGAAAGACCTGGGCCAGAGTGAAAAAGCTCGGGTGGAAAGTCAGATGAATCGATGAGATGCCCCTTTTGTGAGCCAATGGGAACGAAAAGCGAGCACTGCGTTGTACCTGAGCACCTTATGGCCGTATTGCCTGATGCTCCTGATCGTTCATACAGGTAAACCAGCGAGGTTGGGTTGGGCCCATTGGCAGTAGCGGGCCTTCAACCGTCAACCCTCAACCCTCAACTCTCAACTTGCACCTCTCCACTTCTCCCTCCCCTCGCCACCAATGATTATCGGATATGCAATTCAAAGAAATCCAGGATCTACTAAAGCTGGTCAACAAAAGCAACTTGACTGAAGTCGAGATCGAGCAGAAAGACTTCAAGCTAAAGATCAAGCGCAAGTCGCCCGAGAGCAACGTCATCTACACCACGCAGCAGCCCCCCATGGGCAGCAACATACCTACCCCTACGATGCAGCCGGTTTCGCCTCAGGGGGCCCAGCCAGATAATCGACCTGCCCCTCAGGAAACTGCGCCTGCCTCAGAGAGTAGCCACAGCAGTGAAAGCAGGTTGGTGGAATTCAAGTCGCCCATGATCGGCACCTTCTACCGGTCCTCTTCGCCAGATCAGCCCCCCTTTGCCAAAGTGAGCGATGTGGTGCAAAAGGGAGACGTACTCTGCATCATCGAGGCCATGAAGCTCTTCAACGAGATCGAGTCGGAGATCGACGGCAAGATCGTCAAGATCATGGTCGAGGATGCCCAACCGGTCGAGTACGATCAGGTGCTCTTTCTCATCGATCCCCAAGGCTGAGGCTGCACGCCCCGATTCATCACCCGAGATCCTAATCGCCTATGTTTAATAAGATCCTCATCGCCAATCGTGGCGAGATTGCTTTGCGTGTCATCCGCACTTGCCGGGAGATGGGCATCAAGACAGTTGCGGTGTATTCCAAAGCAGACAAGGACAGCCTGCACGTGCGCTTTGCCGACGAAGCGGTCTGCATCGGCCCGCCTGCTAGTCGCGAGAGCTACCTGAGCATGCCCAACTTGATCGCTGCTGCCGAGATCACCGGCGTCGACGCCATTCACCCTGGCTATGGCTTCCTCTCCGAAAACGCCGACTTCTCTCAGCTCTGCGAAGATCATGGTATCAAATTTATCGGTCCCAATGCTACGGTGATCAACGCCATGGGCGACAAGTCTACGGCCAAAGATTCGATGAAAAGGGCGAATGTGCCCGTGGTGCCCGGCTCCGATGGCTTGCTGGAGTCCATAGAGCAGGCCCTCAAGATCGCCGACGAGATTGGCTATCCTGTGCTGCTCAAAGCCACCGCAGGGGGGGGCGGCAAAGGTATGCGCAAGGTGTTTGGTCCGGCAGAAATGGAAGACGCCTGGAACAGCGCCCGCCAGGAATCCGGGGCAGCCTTTGGCAACGATGGGCTGTACCTGGAAAAATTCGTGGTGCAGCCTCGCCACGTAGAGATTCAGATCATGGCCGATCAGCATGGTAACATCTACCACCTCGCCGAGCGCGACTGTACCATCCAGCGCCGCCACCAAAAGCTGATCGAAGAATCGCCTTGCCCAGTATTGAGCGAGGAAACCCGGCAGGCTATGGGCGAGGCCGCCGTCAAAGCCGCTCAGTTCGTCAATTATGAAGGGGCTGGCACCGTTGAGTTTATCTATGATAAATACGGCAACTTCTACTTCATGGAGATGAACACGCGCATCCAGGTGGAGCACCCGGTGACGGAAGAGATCTTTGACGTAGACCTCATCCGCGAGCAGATCCGCGTAGCGGCAGGCGAAGAAATCCAGCCCTATCATCGCCTCGAAAATCGCTGGGCCATGGAGGTCCGTATCAACGCCGAGGACATCTACCATGACTTTCGTCCTTCGCCTGGCAAAATCATCTACTTTCATAAACCCGGTGGCCACGGAGTGCGGGTCGATACCCATGCCTTTTCGGGTTACATCATTCCGCCTTTTTATGACTCGATGATCGCCAAGCTCATCGTTTCTGGGCCCACTCGTCGAGATGTGATCGCTCGTATGGAGCGCGCCCTCGACGAGTTTATCGTAGAGGGAGCCAAAACCACCATCCCTCTGCACAAACAACTGATGCGCGACGAGACGTTCCGCTCGGGGATTTATGCCACCAACTTCCTCGAAAGCTTCCAATTGCAGCCCGAAGAGGAATTGACTGAGGTATGAGTCAGCCTAAGGATCCACTGCAACCCACTGCAACTGTTGCCTTGCCCAAGATTCAGATAGCCTCTTGCCTGCGGGCGAGAGGGCTTGCTTTTCCAGACAGGCATTTGCCTGCCAGGTCGAAGCTGTGTACCTTCAGGTATGTATCTTGCAGCAATCATGCATCGGGTGTACGTCAGTCAAATGCAGATGCTGCCTTGCCCATCGCCCTTTGCCCATCGCTATGTTTACTATCTCACAGCTCGAAAATATCCTCTTCATCGATATCGAAACGGCCCCGGTCGTCGCTTCATATGCCGACCTGCCCGAGCGGATGAAGCCCCTCTGGGATCGCAAAGCTCAGACCAAGTATCGCCACGATCCCAACCATGAGGATCCGGCGGTATTGTTTGCTGACAAAGCGGGCATCCACGCTGAGTTTGGGCGGGTGGTGTGCATCTCCTGCGGGCGACTCAAATTCGAAGGCCGGCAGCCCACCCTCACCATCAAGTCCTACTACGGCGACGACGAGCATCAGATCCTCAAAGACTGCGGCGAAGCGCTAGATAAGTTTTTGAAAGTCAGTCCCAAATTCAATCTCTGTGCCCACAACGGCAAGGAATTCGACTTTCCCTACCTAGGGCGGCGCTATCTGATCCATGGCTTATCCCTGCCCGGGTTTCTCGCCATTCAGGGCAAAAAGCCCTGGGAGGTATCGCTGCTCGACACCATGGAGCTGTGGA
>CAYVAP010000281.1:326-1170 GCA_964449365.1 uncultured Bacteroidia bacterium | reverse complement strand
CCAGCCTGGAGCTGATGTCTGCCGTGCTGGGGGTGTCTTCTTCCAAGGGCGATATCGATGGCAGCCAGGTGGGCCGCGTCTTTTGGGAAGAAAAAGACTACGAGCGGATCAAGCGATACTGCGAGCGCGACGTGTGGGTGACAGCCCAGGTGCTGCTGACCATGTCGCGGCAGCCGCGCCTGCCGGAAGAGGCAGAGCACCCAACCAACTGATCAACTATCCTCCTATTGCCCTATGTCTGAGTTCAAACGACTCGAACGCATCGTCAAATCCTTGATCCCGCGCATTCCCCGTGCCGAAGATCGTCAGTATCAGCTCTCGGACGCTCGGCACATGATCAATGACTTGGGTCTACAGATGCCCCCCGAGGTGATGGCTTATCTGCTAGAACGCGACACCATTCTCGACGACTTCATCATGAGCATCTACGCCTTGGAGCGCGAACTGCGCCGCAAGGTGATCACGGACTTTGGCACCATCGATGAGGCCCTCGACCCGAAAGTCTACGTCGAAGGAAATGAGGTCGGGTTTTCCGTTACTCACCAAGGTCGGGAATTGGTCTTTGCGGAGTATCGCCTCGATGGCTAGTGGATTTAATTCGAAATCCGTGACCAGCAATCCGTAATTGAAAGGAAACCTAGCCGCTTGGCGCGGCTATGAGTAAGCCAACATGAGGTTCGGCTTACAAAGCCTCACAAGCCCTAATATGAGGGGCTGGTGAGGCACTGTGTGCCGAAACCACGCTCTCCCCAACATGAAAGCCTTACAAGCGCGACGTGTTTCGGCTTGCAAAGCCTCACAAGCCCTAATATGAGGGGCTGGTGAGGCACTGTGTGCCGAAACC
>CAYVAP010000281.1:0-226 GCA_964449365.1 uncultured Bacteroidia bacterium | reverse complement strand
ACGCTCTCCCCAACATGAGGTTCGGCTCACAAAGCGACAGATCACGAATTGCGGTAACTCTCAACCTTGAACTTTGAACCGCGAAACGAATGACTAGTAACGCGAGAAAAATAACCTCCCCCTTTCGAAAGGCGAATGCCTTGGTAAGCAACGGTTTATACTGTTCATTGATCGGGTGTAGTTTCAGTTTGATGTAGCTTGTTTGAGGTCGAATGGGCATTGATCG
>CAYVAP010000280.1:0-6477 GCA_964449365.1 uncultured Bacteroidia bacterium | reverse complement strand
CTAGGGCCCCTACCCCAGACTTGAATGGGACCTGCGAAAAAACCTGCGACCGCTTACCCATCATTTTCCACTTGACAAAGCACTAGCGGTGCTTTAATTTACGAACTGCGGATTGCGAACTTCGAATGCGAAGCACTGGTCTCCGGAAAGTGGCCTGTAGGGCTTTTTTGTATTGCGGCTTTATGGATACGCCTCCTATCTCTCTTATGATTGTCGATGATCACCAGTTAATCATTGATGGCCTGCAAACCCTGCTCAAGGATGCTTCGGACATTGTGGTGATTGCTGAGGCCAACGATGGCCCGACCCTGTTGCGCCACATGGCATTCGAGGCACCGGATGTGCTCATTCTGGATGTGGACATGCCCCTGATGAGTGGCCGTGAACTGGCCGAAAAGGTCAAAGCAGATTTTCCACGGGTGCAGATGCTGGCTCTCACCATGCACAATGACCGGGGAGTGATACAGGGCATGACACAGGCCGGGGCCAAAGGCTACCTCCTCAAAAATACCTCTCAGGAGGAACTGTTTCAGGCGATCAGGCGGGTAGCCAGGGGCAAACCCTACTACAGCCACGAAGTGGCTGATACCCTGCTTAGCCCCATGGTCGAGTCTTCAGGACAAGCCCCTAAACTTGCCCTGCTCACTGAGCGCGAGCGCGAAGTCCTGCTGCTCATCGCCGAGGGGCTTTCCAATACACAGGTGGGAGAACGGCTCTTCATCAGTCCGCGCACCGTCGATACCCACCGCACCAACCTCATGAAGAAGCTTGAGGTACACAACATCGCCGGACTGATTCGTTATGCTTATCGCCACGGACTAGTAGAATAAGTTCTCGCTGAATGACTCGGACTACGCGCTTTTGCCTCCTCCTTGCTTTGCTTTCCTGCTCTTTCCTCTTTGCGCAAACGCCCGCCCTGGACTCCATGCGTCAGGTGGTGGGTACCCAAACGGGTGCTCAGCAAATCGTCACCTGGCAGGAATTGGCGTTCCAGTGCCTGAGGTACAACACAGATTCCAGTCAGGTATTTGCCCAAAAGAGCCTGGAGGCGGCAAGGCGGGCGGGGTTGGACTCGCTAGCAGCGGAAGCCTACAAGTACCTGGGGATGTGCGCGTTTTTGACCTCAGACCAAGAGACAGCCATCTCACGTTACCAGCAGGCCATTGCGTTACACGAGCGCCTGGGAAATGGCGCATCGGCCGCTGCCGCATTGGCCAACCTGGGGAGTGCCTACAATCGAATAGGCGACTACGAAGCCGCCCTTGAAGCAGAATTACGTGCCCAGAGCTACTTTGAGGCCCATGCCGATACGGTACGTCTCTTTCTGATCATGGGTAACATAGCCGAGCTATACGGCAACATAGAGGCCCCACGTAAATCCCTCGAATACGCCAAACGTTCATTTGTCCTGAACAAGGTCTATTCAAGGGGGCCACTGACGGCTACCCCCAGTTCTAACCTGGCCAATTCCTACCTGGATATGGCCAACCTGGACAGCATCTACCTCGACACGGCCTTGTACTACTATCGGCTGGCCAGAGACGAGTTTTCCCGCACCCAAGACCCTTTCAACCAAAGTGTGATCTACAACAACCTGGGCTATGTATTCGAATTACGTACAGAACTGGACTCGGCATGGGAAGCCTATTGGCACGCTTACCAACTCAACCGCGCCCTGAATCGACCTGCCTCGGCCAGCAAGGCCCTGGCCAACATGGCTGAGCTGCGCATCGAGCAGGGACAGTTGCAGGAAGCCGCTCGGCATTTGGATTCGGCTTGGCACTACATGAGCCTATCAGACGAAACCGGGGTGTATCAGCGGGTGTACCATGCGGTGTACCAACTGGCAGAAGCCGAAAACCAGCCTGCCAAGGCCCTGGCCTGGTACAAAAAGAGCGAGGCCTTACGGGATACGCTGCTCAACCGGGAACGGGTGCAGTCTCTCGCCGAACTCCAAACCCGGTACGAAACCGAAAAGAAAGACCGTCAGATCGCCGAGCAGGAAGTGAAGCTGTCAGAAGCTGCCCGTCAGCAGGAGCAATTGATCTACGGCAGCCTGATCGGGCTGCTGGCCCTGCTGGTAGTTGCTGGGCTGGTCTTTTACCGCTACCGCCTGCAGCAACAGGCCCGTCTCAACGCCGAGCGGCTGGAACAGCAGCAGCTACGCATACGCGCTACCCTGCAGGCGCAGGAGGAGGAGCGAGGCCGTTTTGCCCGCGATTTGCATGATTCGGTAGGGCAGGTACTCGCCGCGACCCGGCTGCAATTTGGGGCCTTTGACAGCCCCACCCAGGACCCCGCCTATGGCCAGGCCCTCGACACCCTCGACGATGCCTGCCGCGAAGTGCGGGCCATCGCCCATACCATGATGCCCCGCAGCCTGGAAGAACAGGGGCTGGATGCTGCGGCCTGCGAGCTGATCGAAAAGGCCGTTCTGCCGGCCGGGATACACGCCGAGGTAGATGTGCTGGGTACCTCGCAGCCCCTTTCTCCCGAAAAACAGATAGCCGTGTACCGCATCCTGCAGGAACTCATTCAGAATGTCATCAAGCATGCCGAGGCCACGGCGGTACACATACAGCTCATGTATCGCGCCAACCAATTGATCTTGCGGGTAGAGGACAACGGCAAGGGCCTGCCCGCCAATCTGTCCCGGTCTGGGGCGGGCATGAACAACATAAACCTGCGTGCAGAAGCTGTATCAGCTCATTTTGACCTGGAAAACGGCCCGGAGGGCAGGGGAACGATAGCCACCCTGCGTCTATCTACAGCAGGCCCTACGTAGATTACCCTAGGAGCTTTCTCCTAGCCATTTCCCTAGATCTCCCTATGGAGGCGAAGGGCAGGAAGACGGACCTTTGGAACATATTCACAAGGCAACATCGCCAATTACTTGAATCAACCAAAGAATTCCGTTATGACTTTCTCTGGCAAAATCTTCCTGTTCCTGGCTCTTATTGGTCTTTCCCTTTCCGTTTCTGCCCAGCAGGTGTCTTATACCCCTCTGGAGACCGAGGCCCGCATGCCGAAGTTTCGGGTAGGACTGGAGGTACTCCACCTCGATGGCATGTTCGGGTTACCGGAAGACATCACCGCAGGAATCGGGGCCTATGGCGGCATCAATCTGGGTAAGCGCATTGGCTTTACGGGCACTTATTACCTGCCCGTCTATCAGTCAGGTCGCACCAGCTTTCAGGCCGGAGGCTTTCTCGCCTTCACCAGCAAGGAGGTCGATAAAAAGATCCGGGTCAACCTCAAGGCCTTTGGCGGAAGGACCTCCTACATCAACGTCCCCATCAAGGCCCTCAAGCAAAATCGTCTGCGCTACGGTCTCGCAGTGGTCAGCACCGATCAACTGGGAAGCGTCGTAGATGAGGCACAAGGCGTCAACCTGACCGACGTGAGTTACCGTACGCGCAGCCAAATGTTCTACGCAGGGATCTCTCGTTTTTGGGGGACTTTTGCCAAAATAGACGCCGAAGGGTATGGCGAAAAGAAGAGTGGTGGCAACTACAGCATTGGCTTTGATGTGCTCATCCAGGGAGCCACCTTCGATTCGCAGGTGGAGGTGAATGGGCAGGATTTTGACATCACACGCGCCGGGGAGTACAGCCCTTTGGGAATGCGTGTGTTCATCGAGTTGGAAAACATGGGTGGCCTGTTCCCCTTTGGAATGTATACCCGCGCAGGATGGCGTCCGGGATTCGTAGGGGGTAACAATTCCTTTCTGGAGTTTGGCGTTGTATTCCCGCTCATCGCAATCAAATAAGGGGCATGTCCGGGCACCTATGCCTGATTTGCCTCGGAGCAGGTCTCTTCCTTTTGTCTCTTATACGCCTGCTGGAAGACATTTTCCACCTGAAGCGGATTCTTCGCCGACAGCAAGACACCTATGCCCGTCGGGAGCAGGCCCTGCAGAGCCAGCAGCACGCCTACCGCGCATTTCGGGAGCGCCTGCGCGAGCGACTCGTCCGGCTCGGCGATACATTCCCTTAAGCTTGATGAATGGCTCCCTGCCGTTTCCCCCCTTGCCGTGGGCGTAAAGGGGGAAACGGCTTTGGTACAGCAAAGAGGGAAAATAGGGAACGGGGACATGGCGTGCAAAGCAGATTTCTAGGGTTCGGGCTTCAGAAACCGGCTCGATGGGATGACGTTTCTCGGTTTATGCCTCGGCAAAGTTGGTGTACTGCCGGTAGTAGGGTGCTCGAAAGCCTAACACAATGTCTTGTCGGTCAATGCCTCGCTCGACCAAGACTTCGGCCACGCCCAGGTCTGTTCCGTCGTGCTCGATCCACACTTTGCCCGTATCAGGGGCTAAGTCAATGTGGAGAAAGCAGCCGTAAATACGCTGCTTGTTGCGCCAACCTACGTTAACCATCTGGTAGTGGTAGCCATTATCATCCTTGATGAATTCGGTCTTGATTCCCTCCAGGTTGTGGCGCATAGCGAGCAGTTCCTGAAGATAAGCCTTGACAATTTGTTGATGACGCTTCAGCTTTTCCATGCAGATATGGTTTGGGCTTTAGGATCGAACACAATCAGTTGTACGGAATAGGTAGCAATAAAGTCTTGCACATGCCGTGTCTTAAACTCTTGGGCATATACTTCTTCAGGAACAGCTAGGTATAATGGCCGATCAGGTTCGTGATTTTTCAACGCCACCACGTAATTGAGGTATTGGCCCATCGCAAGATGAAAGTCTTTGGAAAAGGAATGGCCTAAAAAGCTCTTGATTTCCACAGCGATCTTTTCAGTTCCGCGCTCAGCAGCTATCACCTGCTCTGCGCCTAAATCAATGTAATAGTCCGCCAAGCCTACTCCGGGTACAGTCAAAGGATCGTGGGTGATGGTCCAACCGTCAGATTCCAAGGCGGTCTTCACAGCTTGGTGAAAAATGTCTTTGGCCATGGGCAAGGTTTTTACTTTACAAATATACGCACCCTCACCCTGGCGAACGAATCGAAAGCCTGCCGTCGGTGCTTAGTCCCCCAACCGCCGCATCACCCCACTCTTGGTCAGGTATTCCTGTAGCACCTTCTCCACTGGCAGCGGCACATCCGCATCCGGGGCGCGCAGGGGGATGGGGATGGTAGGCAGGGGGTTGCCCAGGGGGACGGCCCATACGCTGGCAATTTCGTCGCTGCTGCGCTGCAAGGTGAGCACGTAGTCGGCAGCATCCACGCGCTCGTCGCGCCAGCGGCGCTTCCCCTGGGTGAGCAGGTCGATCTCCACCAGGTGAATGCCTTGGTCAGAGAGTTGCTGCTGCTTGAGGCGAAAATCTTCATAGCCGTCGCCCTGCTTGTTCGCAGGTGACAAGACTTCGATGGTGGTGATCAGCCGTTGGTCGCCATCTCGAATGGCGAGGGTTAGCTGCGGTTGGTGGGGGATGTCCACGGTGAAGGAAAGCGTGTCCACTACAAGCTCGGGCACGTAGGCTTCGCCAGCGTCCTTAGCCTGATCGATGCGCACGTCGGGGCGATACCGTTTGGTCCTACCGTCAGGGCCTGACATGGATAGCCCTTTCTCCACCATAATGGTGTAAGGCTCCGGCAGACGTGGGGCCAGCCAATACAAGATCTCTGTACACAACGAATGGTGCAGTTGAGGGAAGTGATCAGGCTGCTCCAGGGCGGGGAGCATGCCCACGGGGGTTTCATTGCTTGCCATGATAGAAAGATAACGCATCGGGGAGCCAATTGCAACGCAGTGGGGCGTGGCACATCAATTCTTTACAGGAAAGCCCTTGAATTACCTTCCTGCGTTTTGCATCTCGCTTTGTGCGATATATATTTGCCATATCGGCCAAGATATGCGCCAACTCATCCACATACTGTTGCTCTCGGGCTACATGCTAGGGCTCTTACGTCCCTTGCTACCGTATCTGGACTACCAGATTCGGTACACCTACTATGCCGAGGTACTGTGTGTGAATAAGGACCGGCCGCAGCTCCACTGCGATGATAAGTGCGCCCTGGCCCAAAAGCTGAAGCAGGCGGCGCCTAAGCCGCAAGCGCCTCTCGCGCCGGCAGGCCCCCAGGTGGAAGACTTTCTTTCTCTCCATGTCGACTGCTGCGGAGCGCTCAGCCTGCTCAGGCTAAGCGCTTTCCAGCCAGCTCATCACGGTGAAGGCATCTATTCCCCCCCCAGCCTCACCGTGCCCTGTCCACCCCCCTGGTGCGGGGTGACAGCCTAAGTCTGCTCTCATGTAAGCGTGTAGCGCTCGCCTGGCTTTCGTAGCGAGGTCGAGCCGCTGGAGCTTGCCTGAGGCTTTCATATCTTCTTTTTCTCGGTTTTGCCTGACGGTCCCCCTTTCCTGGCAGCTATAGCTGACCAAGGGCTTATCCCCCATTGCCGCCATTCCGGCAAATGGGGTGGGATCGCAGTGCCTTATTTTTCTCACGCATCAACTCTCACCTACTATGAATTTGAAAACTAGGCAAAAGTCCTCCAATGGTTATCTTAGCTATCTAAACGTCA
>CAYVAP010000279.1:3574-6502 GCA_964449365.1 uncultured Bacteroidia bacterium | reverse complement strand
TTGCCCGCTGAGTAAGATCCGCTAAAGGTCAGGGCCATTCCCAACCGAAAGCTCGCATCGGTGCGAAACATGCGCCCTCGATAGTCGCGGACAAATTGCGCCAGATAGTGCTGAGCCCGCTTCATATCGCCTCGATAATAATAAGCTTTGCCTAGCTGATAGTCCCAATACGGGATGAGAAACACCTTGCCATCGTCGTAGTGTGGTCGGCGCAGCAGCACCCGCAGCGCCCGTTCGTTGTGCTTGATGCTCATCAGGCCCGTGGCCAGGAAATAATCGATCAGCATATTTTTGCCAACCCGATTGCGCACTTCTCGCAAGCGATCCAGGGCCGCTTCGGATTGGTTGAGGATGTTCTTTTCGACGTGATACAAGATGATTTCGGCTTCTAGGGCCAGCAAGTCGCCCTGCTGGGCTGCTTGCTCCAACTGGCGAATGCCCCGGGTGATATCCCCCTCAAACCCCAGGAGATTGATCAGCCATTGGTACCGACTAGGTACTGCCCCCAGCACCACATTGAAGAGGCCCAGCATTTTGCGCTGCTCCACGTGGTCGGGAAAGCGATGCGCATTTTCAGTAATGAGCTTTCGCCCTAGCCGCGCATAATTGACCGCGCTGAGATAGTGGTGATGAATAAACTCCACCAAGGCACGTTTGCATAGCAATTCGCTCAGCATCACGCCCCGCATGGGATCCTTTTCCGGCGCGGTTTGGACGGCCTCCACCAGCTTATCCCAGTGCGCTTCGATCACGGCCAGTGAGGCTTCGTCTTGCCGTCCCAAATGTCGGTAAATCAGTAAATTGCCTTGATAGTAGGCTTGGTACGCTGCTGAGGGCAATTGTTCGATTTTGACCTCGGCGCTGTCTAGTTGAAAGCTAGCGATCAGGTTTTCTACCTGAGCCCGCAGCAGATCGGGGCCTGCGGCCCGGGCAGGTAGCCCTAGCAGACCGATAACGACCAACAGCAGCAGCCTGGCGTAGCGCCAAGGGAAAGCAAAGGGGAAGCTGGGGAGAGCCATAGCAGGAAGGGGTAAATAGTTTCGACGTAAAAAGCCGCCATTTTCTTTCACAAAAACAAATCAAAGTGTGAGGATATTTTACGCCACGGCCCCCAACCTCGTAGGGGTATTCATGGCCCTGCCGTCGGGTCAGAAGGGATCCAATCTGCTAGCCAGGTGCCCGCCAGGTCTGCGACCGTATCGACATCGTTGAGGGTAGGACCAAGCGCATAGCTCAGGCCCTCGGCCTCAAAATCGGCTAGGGTATCGGGCAATACGCTAGAGGTACTCCACGTCTTCCCCGCAAACACCCGCGGGCAGGGCTGGCTGAGGCCAATCAGGTAGTATCCACCGTCGGCAGCCGGGCCAAGCATCGCCGGATGAGTACCTAGCTGCTCAAAGGCATCGTTGAGCAGGTGATGAGTCAGGTGGGGGATGTCGCTACCCACCAACACGATGCGCTGGTAGCCTTGGTCAAATCCCCACTGAAAGGCTTGCTGCATGCGTGCCCCCAGATCGTCTCCCTGCTGTGGCAACCGCGGCCAAGCGGTCTTGGCCCAAAGGTCTTGAGGCGGGATTTCATTGCCATAAAAGACTGCTTTGTCTGCCAAGGTTGCTTCGGCTTCCTGCCGAAGGTGTTGAAGTAGCGCGCGGTACACCGCCAGGGCACGGGGATGGCCGATCCCAGCAGCCAGCCGAGTTTTGGTTTGGCCAGCTTTTGGATGTTTGACAAATAGCAGCAAAAGATGGTTTTGAGACATCATACTCGTAAACCTAAACCATCTGCTCAAAAAAGCCTGCATTTTGACTGACAATTCGCTATCTTTCGCTTCATTCTATGCTAGAGCAGATCAACGCCTCCCTGCAGCCAGTGGTCGAAGATTTTGACCGCTACTGGACCTGGCAACATCGCAAAGCCAGGCTGGAAACTGAGCTGCGCGAGATTGAGGCAGAACTAGAACATTGGCAAGCCCCTCCCTCTCAGCCGCAAATTTGGTGGACCTGGCTAAAGGGTGCCGGCTGGATCGGCGAACTCCTCCTCGCGATCAACCAGGAGGTGAGCCGCTTGCTCGACGAGCCACCTCATCGCGTCGACCGCGTGGAGTACCTGCTGCGCTCGCGCCGCATGCTGCAACAGCAAATCGAGCTCTTGGCCCGACAGATGCGCCAAAACGGCGACCCAAGCGAGGTATACCAAGAGCTGATCGAGCTCAAACAGGAAATTCTCATTCAGCAGGCGCATCCACATGGGCTATCTATTCGGCGCATTCAGGTCGAGCTTCACGCACAAGAACGGCACCTGGCCCTGCTGGATGAGAGCACTCAGGCTGCCCACAACAGCTTGCGCACCATGCAAACGCTGCTCCATACCGTCGTGAAAGAAAGAGATACTGACTTGATTATCAATCAGCGCCATCTGTTTCCCGACTTGCGCCGTCCCTACCACTATCGCCTGCGTCGCAGTTTGCACCTCACCCAGACCAGCCTCACCCAACTGGCAGAGTTGGTCCGACAGCATCCCGACTACGAAGTATTTCCGCCTGAGCTTCAGGTTACTTACTTCGAGTCGTTTCAGCGACAGTTTCAGCAGTACCTCTCCGATGAGAGACTGATCGTGCGGCATTGGCAGGTAGTCCATTCCTACTGCTACCAAACCCGCGAGCGGCTCGAAGAGATGCTGAGTTGGATGCAGCGCGGCGTCGAAGCCATCGAGCAGCGCCATACCTTTTTGCTCCGCAAGCAAGAGCGGCTGGTGCGCGAAGCAGAATAATTTTTTCTCATGCAACTGTACGCATTACGGCTCAAGCCGGGCCAGGACCTCAAGGCCGAGCTACGCGCCCTAGTCGAGCGGGAGCAGATTCAGGCAGGATGGATGCTCACGGCGGTAGGCAGCCTCACTGCCTATTGCCTGCGCTTTGCCAATCAAGAG
>CAYVAP010000279.1:1370-3564 GCA_964449365.1 uncultured Bacteroidia bacterium | reverse complement strand
GGGGCAAGGATACTTCGAGATCGTGAGTCTGGTGGGCACCTTGAGCCAGGATGGCCTGCACCTTCACCTGAGTGTGAGCGATCATCAAGGTCATACCCTCGGCGGGCATTTGCTTGAAGGCAACCTCATTTACACCACAGCCGAGATCATGGTTGGGGCCTCCCCAGAGATGATTTTTAGTCGAGAGCACGACGGCAGTACGCCGTATCCAGAGTTGCAGATCCGGCCAAAGCGGGATATCAGGGGCCGATGAGGCACTGTGTGCCAAAACCTCTATTGCCCCTATGCCCCCTTTCCTCCGTTCATTTTTTTTGTAAGTTCGGAGAAATTATTTGCCACTGGAGCCCTGCCTATGGCCCAATCAGAATCACATCCCCACCTACTGCTGCTGCACGGCACACTAGGTAGCCTAGAGCTATTGTCGCCCTTGGCTCATATGCTAGACCGCGATCGGCTGGTCTTCAGTCTCAATTTTTCTGGGCACGGTGGCACCCCCATCGACCAGCCCTTTGGGATCGACCTGTTTACGGCAGAGGTGGTGGAGATGCTCGACAAGGTGGAAATTTCGCAGGTAGATGTATTTGGCTTCAGCATGGGTGGCTACGTGGCCATCAATCTGGCTCATCGACATCCCGATCGGCTACGCCGCATCTTTACGCTGGGCACCCAATTCGAGTGGTCGCCAGAGCGAGCCGCTCATGAGGTCAGATGGCTCATCCCTGAGGCCATCGAAGCCCAGGTGCCCCATTTGGCAGCGACCTTGGCCAAGCGCCATCACCCCGAAGACTGGCGCGAGGTGGTGAGACAAACCGCCCAGATGATCGAGCGCATGGGCGTCGAAGGAGGCTACTCGGCAGAGGTATTCACGGAAATCCCTCACCCAGTGATGATTGCTGTGGGCGAAGAAGACCAAACGGTCGATGCTCACACCTCGGCCCAGATTGCCCGCTTGCTGCCGCAGGGGCAGTTTCTTTGCCTTCCCGATTGTCCCCACCTCATCGAGCAGGTAGACCATGAGCGACTGGCTGGGCTAGTAGCCGATTTTTTGGACGTCGAAGCCGAAGACGTAGCCTCCTAACCCCGCTCGTACACCATGCCCATTCGCCGCAGCATACGCCTCAGCCGAGAAGCTCTGCACCTGGGATATGCCTGGCTCTACGCTCGTTGGCATCGGATCCCTGATCGGCCCCGGCCAGCGGCAGTCTGGCCAGTCGATCAGGCGCTTGATATTTTTTTACTGGCAGGCCAATCCAACATGGCCGGACATGCCCGCCTGAGCAGCCAGGATATCCAGAGCCATCCGCGCGTATTGAGCTTGGGGCCAGACCAGCGCTGGTACCCGGCACGGGAGCCTTTGCACCGCCGTCGCTTTGAGCTACGTGGCCTCGGTCCGGGCTTGGCCTTCGGCAAGGCGATGGCTGAAGCTTGGCCCGACCGATACATCGGCCTGGTGCCCTGTGCGATGGGCGGCAGCGCCATCCAGCATTGGCTCTCGGATGAGCCCTATCGGGGCGTGGGGTTGTACCACCGCTTGATCGAGCAGGCGCGCGCTGCCGCAGCCTATGGGCAGATCAGGGCTTTGCTGTGGCATCAGGGCGAGAGCAACGCCACGCCGCAGCATGGCGGCAACTATCCCGAACAGTTGGCCAAATTATTCGACCGCCTAAAAGTAGACCTAGATCGGCAAGATTTACCTATTTTTATGGGCGAGATCGGAAAATGGCTGCCTCCCAGCCGCTTTCCTCATGTGGCGACCATCAACGAGCACATCCGAGCGTTTTGCCAGCAGCGGACGGATTGCCACTTAGTGCCAGCCGCAGAGCTGCCTCACCTGAGAGACCGGGTACACTTTAGCAGCGAGTCGGCGCGTAGATTAGGCCGCCGCTATGCGCATGAAGTGCTGAGAATCTGCGATCAATAGAGGATCATAATCACCCGCAAGCCATCTTGTTAATCTTGCCCCATCTTGTTCATCTTGTCAAAAAACCAGCGCCCCAAAAGCACCCGCAAGCCATCTTGTTAATCTTGCCCCATCTTGTTCATCTTGTCCAAAAACAAGCGCCCCAAAAGCACCCGCAAGCCATCCTGTTAATCTTGCCCCATCTTGTTCATCTTGTCCAAAAACCAGCGCACCAAAAGCACCCGCAAGCCATCTTGTTAATCTTGCCCCATCTTGTTCATCTTGTCAAAAAAC
>CAYVAP010000279.1:0-1270 GCA_964449365.1 uncultured Bacteroidia bacterium | reverse complement strand
CACCCGCAAGCCATCTTGTTAATCTTGCCCCATCTTGTTCATCTTGTCAAAAAACCAGCGCACCAAACTACCAGACATCGTCTATTTAGACAGGATTTGAAGATTCACACGAAATTTAAAATTCGCATAAAACCCTGACCATCAGTGCTTTCAATTACAAATTGCTGATCACGAATTTCGAATGCAAAGTACCCGTTAGCCGGATATACTTTCTCACACCCATTGCTTATGAAAACGTATTTGATGCTTTGCCTGCTTCTAAGTGGCTACGCGCTTTGGGGCCAAGACACTTTTTCCATTCTGGCCTACGACCCGACGAGCGGCGAAATCGGTAGCGCTGGTGCCTCCTGCCTGGACGCCCGTGCGGTGAAAGGCGGGGCGGCGGTCATCAGCGACCTGCTGCCTGGCCAAGGAGGGGTTCACACCCAATCATACTATCATCCTGGTAATCAGCAGGCGGCCCACCGCTGGCTTAAGGCAGGCCTTTCTGCTCAGGCCATTTTAGACTCCGTAATAGCAGCCGATGCCGAGGCAAACGCAAGCCACCGACAGTATGGCGTACTCACCGTGGACAGCTTGGGCCAAGTCAAGACCGTAGCCTTTACGGGCGATAGCTGCCTGGCCTGGCATGGCCATCTTACCGGCGCTACCTACTCCATTCAGGGCAACATCCTGCGGGGACCGGAAATCCTGGACTCGATGGAGGCACGCTTTCTACGCACCCAGGGTCCCCTGTCGGATCGGCTCATGGCGGCCCTACAAGGGGCCAACGTGCCAGGGGCAGATACTCGCTGTCTGGAAGAGGGGGTTTCTTCGCAATCCGCCTTTTTGCGCGTGGCTCGTCCCACCGATCCCGCGATGGATATTTACCTGGAGCTGATCGTAAATCGCACCGCAGAGGGCCAAGAACCGATCGACGTGCTGCAAACTCACTATGCCACCTGGCAGCTCATGCAGCGCTGAGGCTTCGGCACACAGTGCCTCGCCAGCCCCCCATATTGACCAGCCCCCCATATTGACCCACGCAGGGGTTGCCCTTGCAGGGCATCTCATTCAATCCCGAAAATAGCCCTAATTGGCTCTGCGCAGCCTAGGCAACTCACCTATATGAACGGTCAGGGGTATAAGGGAATAAAGGATATAAGGTGGTCAGGTACAGCATCTACCTCCCGTTCCTATTGGCTTACTCAAGGGTTGTACCTGCGGGACAATTCTACGGACCCTCAATTACGAATTTCTGATTACGAATTTCGAATGCGAAGCACTAGTC
>CAYVAP010000278.1:0-6516 GCA_964449365.1 uncultured Bacteroidia bacterium | reverse complement strand
AGTATCACTCAAAATATCTCCCTGAAGCTCTAAGAGGCACATTTTTCGGGTCGAAGCTAATGCCTAGTGGGAGTTCAGAGTGGAAAGTTCAGAGTTTAGAGTGGAAAGTTCAGTGGTGCTCCACTTTCCACTTTCAACCTTCCACTGCCCACTTTGAACGAATTTCACCCAATCATCACTCCCACTCGGTTGATCAGGGGGATCTGGGTGAAGTTCCCCTCGTCGATACTGCCGCTGGTGAAGGTGTATTTTTTGTCAAAGAGGAAATCATCGTAGGTGAAGGTCACCATGTACTCGTTATTGAGGGCAAAGACCTCGGTCTGAATCTGTTCGACTTTGCGGTAGGAGAGAGAGGGAACCTCTTCGAAAAAATGCCTCAGCACCGAGGTGTTGACTGGCTCGCCGTTGAGCTGACCGTAGCCTTTGGAGGCGACCAAAACGTTGGTGATGGGCTCGCTCTTGAGGTTGATGAGGTAGACCTCCCAGGTGGCGGCTTCTGGATCGTGAGCCTGTGGCATGATGGCTACCACTACATCTTCGACTTTGCGTATCGGAATATCCTTAATCATGTGCCTAATTGATACGCAAATATAAGGCGTAAGATATTCTTGACGCTGGCTTGAGAACATACAAAAACGGATTCCTGCTTGGGGCAAGAATCCGAAGCCAACGCCAGCCTTACTGAGGCAACAGCTAGCCGTGAGCGCAGTCGATTCCACTTCCTTCCGACCAGACCCTCACCTTAGGTTTTGTATCTTACAACTATTCTGAAACAGAAATATTGTTTGTCCGTTTCGTAGGCCAACCGAAAAAAGCCGAGCCACGCGAACTTATCCGCGCTTCTCTGGGTTAAAAAATTTTGGAATAGTCCTTGCGTTTTTGACCTCGGCCCTTAAACTTAGCTTCACTTATGGCGCAACAATCGCGACTTAGAAAAGCTTGGGATTACACCCTCATCTTGCTCGTCTTTGCGGTGACGGGTACCACGGCCTCCATTTTTCCCCAGTGGATCATGCCTTGGACGGGTCTGACCGCAGGTACGGCACAGTACGTGCTCGTTTATATTCTGCTGATCACCCCGCTCTATCAGGTCTTGCTGTTGGGCTACGCCTTTTTATTTGGTAAATTTCACTACTTTTATGTCAAGCAAAAGAAGCTCCTGAGTTGGCTGATCCGTCCATTTCGACGCAAAAGTGCGCCTACCAACCCTAAGGGCGATGCTTCTTCGCCGGTCAAAGAGACCACTCATTGACCTTTACTCTCCATCTCCAGTCTCTTATTCATGCATGTATTTTTGATCGGCTTTATGGGTGCGGGAAAGACCACCCTCGGTCGCTTAGTTGCTCAACAGCTCGGTTGGCCCTTTCTTGACCTCGATGAGTTGATCGAAAGCCAGCAATCGCTCAGTATCCGAGAAATTTTTGAAACCAAAGGCGAGGCTTACTTTCGTCAGCTCGAACGCGACGCCATCACCTTCATGGTGGGTCTACAAGAGTCGCACATCGTGGCTACGGGTGGCGGCACCCCCTGTCAGGGCGACAACATGGAACGGCTGCGGCAGGCCGGATTCACCCTATACCTCAAACCTGATACCGAGTCCCTGATCGAGCGCTTGCAGACCATGCGTTCCGAGCGGCCCAAACTGCGCGAAATTCCCGAAGACCAAATTCCCCAAGTGATTCATCACTTGCTCAGTGCCCGCGAGCCCTACTATCAGCGTGCCCACCACGTACTGCAAGGAGAAGCGCTTTCAATGGAACACATCGTGCGATTGGTACAGGCAGAGCTGGCTCAAAACTGATTTTTCCACATCATGGATTCTACCGGGCGATCGGTGCGCTGATTGTACTTGGCGCTCTGCTTACGGTTGTAGGCGTTGAGCACGTTGCCGTCTACGTCAAAGTAGATCAGTTGCCCCACGGGCATGCCCGCGTACACCCGCACGGGCTGAGCCACGGTGATCTCTAGGGTCCAGGTGTTACAAAAGCCTACGTCGCCCTTGCCTGCCGTGGCGTGGATATGGATACCCAGCCGACCGATAGAGCTTTTACCTTCGAGAAAAGGCACATGGTTGTGCGTCTCGGTATACTCTTCCGTAACCCCAAGGTAGAGGGTATTGGGCGCGAGGATGTACCCGTCTTCGGGGATAATGAGCTCATCGATCTGATTATGCCTGCGGGCATCGAGCACCCGATCGCGATAGACAGCCAGGTATTTACCCAGGTGCACATCGTAGCTATTGCTGCCCAGCGACTCCCGCCGAAAGGGCTCGATCACGATGTTGCCACATTCGATTTCGGCTAGGATACTGGCGTCAGAAAGGATCATGTCAAGATAAATTGTGTTGCAGAGCCAATGGGCCGACCATGCGCTGTTGCCGCAGCCGTCGCGCCCTCCCTCAGGAAAAATGTGGGGCTAAATACAGCAATTTGCCGCAGGGCACAAAAGTCATAGCTGAGAAAGCGACCTTGCGGTATGGGAGGCTCGCGCAAAGGGATAGCCTGCGTCATCGGCTCCCCAGGGATAAACTGGCGGTGCTATCAGGCGGGCAGTTCGCCAGGCAGTCTCCGCGTCGATGACTTCCTGACCAAGGTAAGTCCTGGCCTCGCGCGTGAGCAGCAACCCCACCAACGCCTCGGCGGGATCACCAAGCCGCAGGGGCAATACCAATCGCAGGCGATCTCGATAGTAAATCGGCTGCGCCAATGACGGGTTGCGCTGCACCTGCCACTGCATTTCCGTAAGCGCAGCTTGCAATCGCTGCTGTTGCTTGCCGGGGCATTGCTGCTGAAACACCTCTGGAAACCGCTCGATATAGCGACCGAGCAAGTCATCGACCGAGACCTCCACGGGCAGCCCTGGATCAAAGACCAACGCTAGAGGCGACGCGTGATAGTAGGCGCGGCTAGGCGTGTACTCGAAGGGCTGCAACTGCGGATGCGAAGCAGGAACCAATCCGCTGAGCTGCCATCGAGGGCGTGGTAGGTAACTCTTGTGCGCGTAAGGCCGCTGATTTTCGATAAAAAGGGCTATGATGGCTTGCCCATCGCGCTGATGCAACCCCGTGTGAAATGCCGCCAGAGCATGCCCCGCCTCATCGCGGGCTAGTGCGATCTTGTTTTCATCCTGCAAACGCTGAAAGGTGCCAAACAGATAGGCAGTCAGTCGGCTGCCCCCCTCGCCTTGCGCGGCGCTTTCCCACGATTCGGGTAGCAGCGTCTGCTCTAGGCGCGCAATCATCATGGGCCAAAGGGCTAGTTGCGCAAAGCGCGCCAGGGCAGGTCGCGGATCGGTGATCACGACCTCTTTGGCCTGCTGATCAAACAGGCTAAACTCCACTGCGGCTCCCGCTTCAGGCGGATAGCTCTCATCCCGCAGCCAATCGTCTACCGCAAAGGTATAGGGTTGCCCCCCAGGAATGGACCGAATTTCACCTTCACCCTCTTGCAGATACACCAAGCGCCCCGCCTCACGGGGACTGAGCCGATGCACCCGCTCTGCCCGAGGGCCGCGCGGCGTGATGCGCACCTCGTACTGCACCAGCTCGTGCGGAATCAACACCCGCGAAGGCCCCGCGATGGCGCTGAAATGCACAAACACCCCTTCGGGATGCGCCTCGCTACGCAACCGTCCGAATCCGCGTTTGAGGTTGAAAAAGCTTACTTGTCCGAGCAAAAAAGGGGTAGCCATGGCCGCGAAATTAACCATCAGGTTTCGACCTGAGCATAACGCTGGCCCGAATGGTCAAATTGAGTGAGGCAGTGGGTTTTTCTGATAAATGACTAGTAGTCAGGGGTTTATTTTCCAGTCATGGACTACCATCATCCTACTAGACATGAGCCTTTGGCGCGCTCGTTTTTTGGCAAGATGGGCAAGAGGGGACAAGATTGATAAGATGGCTTTCAGGTGATTATGATCCTGTGAATCCTGAAATCCTGTCTACATGGATCGCTGATGTCCAGTAGCATAGACAATAATCCATTCGCCGATTCGCTGCCATACTCCCCGTGGAAACCCGGGGGCTATTCCTGCAACACGTCCTGCGAGGTGGTCTGGTTGACGCGCTCAGTGAGGGCTTGCTGGTAAATCTGATGGAAGGTGCCCACGTTGCCGAGTGTCTCTCCGTCGATGCGAATGGGCTGGGCCGTCACCTGACCAAGCGCCAGGTAAGGCAGGGCTGCCGCTTCGCAGATCCCTTCGAAGAGATCGGCTTGATCCTGGCTGAGGGATACCACGACGCGCCCACCTGATTCGCCGTAGAGAAAGGCATCTTTACGCAGGTAGTCGGGCGTTTGTACGCTAAAGCCCAGGTGGTTGGCGAAAGCTGATTCTAGCAGGGTAACGGCTACTCCGCCATCAGACACATCGTGCGCTGAGCGGATGGCTTTTTCCCGGATCAATTTCAGCAAGGTTTGCTGCAAAAGATGCTCATCGTCTAGATCCAGGTAGGGAGCCGGGCTATGCGTGATGCCATGGTAATGGTAAAGATACTGCGAGCTGCCATAGTCTTCGACCACGCGACCAAGCAGAAAAATCAAATCTCCCTCAGCCTTGAAGTCGAGGGTCATCTGCTGGGCCTCGGCATCGTCTAGGTAGCCCACCATACCGATGGTCGGCGTCGGAAAAACCGGGCCATGCTCCGACTGATTGTAAAAGCTCACGTTGCCGCCCGTAACGGGCGTTTCGAAGCGACGGCAAGCCTCCCCCATCCCTTGGATAGCCTGCGAAAACTGATAGTATACCTCTGGGTTGTAGGGGTTGCCAAAGTTGAGGCAGTTGGTTACGCCCAGGGGCTTAGCCCCGCTACAGACCAGATTGCGCGCGGCTTCACTCACCGCCAGGGCCGTACCGCGACGCGGATCGCTGTAGACGTGCAGACTGTTGCAATCAGCCGTAACGGCTAGCCCCTCCTTGCGCCCGTGTAGGCGCACGATGGCCGCGTCGCTGGGGCGATTGGTACTCATGTTGGCACTGCCCACCATGGAGTCGTACTGCTCTGTGATGAAGCCTTTGTGGGCAATGGTAGGAATGGCCAGCAGCGCCGCGATCACCTCGCCATGGTCCTTTGGCTCTGCCACCGACATAGGATCAAACTGGCGGATCTGGGTGAAGTAAGCCGGCTCGCGCTGCTCGCGCACGTAGACGGGAGCACCTCCGCCCAGCACCAGCGCCTCCGCCGGAATATCCGCCACCACTGCTCCGTGCCAGTAGTAGTGTAGGCGATCCCCTTCGACGACCTCACCAATCTGCACACAGTTGAGGTCCCACTTTGCAAAGACCTCCAGGATATCTTGCTCGCGGCCTTTTTCCACCACGAAGAGCATGCGTTCCTGCGACTCTGAGAGCAGGATTTCGAAGGGCTGCATGTCGCGCTGGCGCATGGGTACCTGGTCTAGCCATACGTTCATACCCACCTGACCTTTGGCGGCCATCTCGGAAGTGGAGCAGGCGATACCTGCCGCGCCCATATCCTGACAGCCGACCACTGCGCCCGTCTCGATGGCTTCGAGGGTGGCCTCCAGGAGCAGCTTTTCTGCGAATGGGTCGCCGATCTGTACGCTGGGTAGCTTCTCTTCTGATTCGTCAGAGATCTCCTCCGAGGCAAAGGTCGCCCCGTGAATGCCATCCTTACCGGTGGCCGAGCCTGCGATGAATACAGGGTTGCCGATGCCTTTGGCGGTAGCCGATACCGATTTGCCACGTGGCACGATGCCCACCGACATGGCATTCACTAGGGGATTGATGTTGTAGCAGGGATCAAAAAAGACCTCGCCAGCCACGGTAGGCACCCCAAAAGCATTGCCATAGTCGCCGATACCCTTGACCACCCCTTTGAGCAGGTGCTTGGTCTTGGGCAGATCCAGGTCGCCAAAGCGCAGCGAGTTGAGCGCCGCGATAGGCCGTGCCCCTAGACTGAAGATGTCGCGGTGAATGCCGCCTACCCCGGTAGCAGCTCCTTGATAGGGCTCAATGGCCGAGGGGTGATTGTGCGACTCCATCTTGAAGGCCACGGCCAGATCCTCGGCGATGGCCATGAGGCCCGCGCCTTCTTCGCCCGCTCCTGCGAGGACGTTGTCGCCCTTGGTGGGGAGGGTCTTGAGCTGAAGAATAGAATTTTTGTAGGAACAATGCTCGGACCACATCACCGAAAAAACGCTCAGCTCGGTGTAGTTGGGGGTGCGGCCCAAAATCTGAACGATTTGCTCAAACTCTTCGGGCAGAATGCCCAGTTGCTGGGCCATATCGACGGAAACGGCGGGAAGGGACATGCGCAGGCAAAATTCTAAGTGAAACGTTCACGGTGGGTCGTCTGGCGAATCGGCTGCGAAGATAGCGATTATCCCAGGAGAGTCAGCGTTTAGCTAGGAACCGACCGCGCGGCTATCGAGCAGGCGGTCAGGCGGTTGTCAGGGGCGCTTTTCAGCAGCAAGTCGATCTGACTGCGTCCCCCAGGTTGTCCCTTAGTAACGCGAGAAAAATAACTTCCCCCAGCAGTTCTCAATTTGAAAGATGCGC
>CAYVAP010000277.1:0-6526 GCA_964449365.1 uncultured Bacteroidia bacterium | reverse complement strand
TCATGAGCGCCGGGCTGTAGGAGTGCCCCGAAATCTTGTTTTTTTTCCACCTGCCAAGGTCCTTTCTTGAAGGATCAATGACGATTGCCATGAAATCGAGCTTCCTGCTTTCTTGCGTTTTGATGGTGGCGGGCTGGACGTCCAGTCTCCCCATCGCGCTGGGCCAGACTACTCCCCCCGAAAAATCCTGGCAGCTTTTGCTCCAGGGCGGATTTCTTGTGCCGCAGCCGAGCTCGGCCGATGCCCCCTGGCAGCCTTTGCTGGGTATGAACCTACGGCTACAAGCTCAGTATCCTTTCGCCGCCTGGCTGATAGTGCGGGGTGGGGTGCAATACAACGTGCCCCAGCTTCAGGTAAGTAGTAGCGGCCCGGGCGGTAGGGTCGAGCACTGGGTATACCTTCATCAGGCTGGCCTGGCGGTAGAATTGATCTACCAGTGGCCCCGAGGTAGCCGCATACAGCCTTACCTGGGTCTGGGGGTACTGCCTCTCTGGACGATACACACCCACGCCGAAGTCAACGCTCCTACCAGTCCAGAGACCCTAGCCCGAGGCAAAGCCACCCTCTCTCGCGCGGGCGCCACCTGGCGCCCTATGGCCCTGCTCGGGCTGCGACGTTGGCTCAGCGAGCACAACGCCTTCTCCTCGATTGAGCTACGCTGGCGGCCCAATTGGCCAACGCAATCCATGACCTACCTCGGCTTGCCTGACTATCCTGCTGATCAGCTCTTGGCTCTGCATTGGCTCAGCCTCAACCTCGGCATGGGCTTTTGAGGACATCATCGCTCGGCTTGCAAAGCCTCACGAGCGCAGTATGTGGGGCCCCGCTTCTTCTCCGCGACCTCTGTGCGCCATGTGTATCCAAAAACCAAGCGTACCGAGACCATTTATCTCAGTACGCTTGTTCAGGTAATTACGCGATTGGCCACCTTAGGGGCTCAAACACCGACACACTTCCTTATTGGAAAGAAGAACAGCGGAAAACCGACAAGAGAAAGACATGTGGCCCCAAGGGCTGTGAGCCCTTTGGCCAGGGTGGATTAGCTCAAGGTGCTCGCGACTAGGTTGATCACGTCGACGACACAGCTGTGCTTCAAGAAGTAGTAGGAGTGCTTGCCTTGGCGCTTGGAGTCGAGGATATCCTTCTCTTTCAGGATGCTGAGGTGCTGCGATGCAACGGCTTGTTCGAGCCCGAGAGCCATGTAAATTTGCGTTACGTTGAGGCGCTTCCCGTCCTTGAGTAGATCGATCATAGCCAATCGGACGGGATGGGCGATAGCCTTTAGACTGGCCGCCGTTCGTTCGAGCAGCGTTTTGTCTAAGTGGTTGATGGTAGTTTGAAGCGACATGAAAATGTGGTGGAAATGGTATAATTCGACGAGTTGGGAGTAAGTGGCTCTACTGTGTAACTATTGTTTTAGCATTTTGCATTTTTTTTAAACAAAAGTCAACTAATGTCAAGGTTAATTTTAAAGTTTAATCTAGAAAAACCCTTAAGTAAATAATACGAGTTATACGCATTTATGATTTTGTTTAGCCCCCAAATCTTGTAAACATTAGAAAATCATTATTCGTCTAAAGGGTGGATGAAAATTTGTAAGTTTGGATAATCAATGACTTTCATGCCAACAGACATTCATATAGACACCATCAAGGAAGCCCTGGCCGATATCAAAGCCGGAAAAATGGTCATCGTAGTGGACGATCAGGACCGTGAGAACGAAGGAGATTTTGTGATCGCGGCTCGCTTTGCCACCCCTGAGGTGATCAACTTTATGGCGACCCATGGACGAGGCTTGATCTGCGTACCCCTCACTCCGGAGCGCTGCGACGAGCTCCACCTAGAGATGATGGTAGGTAAAAACACTGCCCACCTGGAAACGGCCTTTACCGTGTCGGTGGACTACCTCAAAGGCGATGTAACCACGGGTATCTCGGCCAGCGACCGTGCGGCCACCATCCAGGCGCTGATCGACCCGGAGACCCAAGCCGAAGAGTTTGGGCGCCCCGGGCATATTTTTCCTCTCAAAGCGATGCCAGGGGGCGTACTGCGTCGCTCTGGCCATACCGAAGCAGGCATCGATCTGGCTCGCCTAGCTGGCTACGAACCCGCTGCGGTGATCGTCGAGATCATGAACGAAGACGGCAGCATGGCCCGCCTACCCGACCTGCGCGAAGTCGCCGACCGCTTCGACCTCAAGCTCATCACTATCGAAGATCTGATCGACTATCGGCTCAAGACTGAGACCCTGATCAAGCGCGAAATTTGTGTAGAAATGCCCACCCAATGGGGCGATTTTACCCTGGCGGCTTATCGGCAGCTCACCACGGGCGATTTGCATCTGGCGCTCTTCAAAGGTGAATGGGAGCCCGACGAGCCTGTGCTGGCGCGGGTGCATTCCTCTTGCATGACCGGCGATATCTTCGGCTCCTGTCGCTGCGACTGCGGCCCGCAACTGGTGCGTGCCATGGAGATGGTCGAAGCCGAGGGCAAAGGAGTCATCGTCTACATGCAGCAGGAAGGGCGCGGCATCGGTCTACTCAACAAGCTCAAAGCCTACAAGCTTCAAGAGATGGGGATGGATACGGTCGAGGCCAACCTAGAACTAGGCTTCAAAATGGATGAGCGCGACTACGGGGTGGGAGCCCAGATCCTGCGCGACTTGGGGGTGCGCAAGATGCGCCTCATGACCAACAACCCCACCAAGCGCGCAGGCCTGATCGGCTATGGCCTGGAGATCGTCGAAAATGTTCCCATCGAGATTACGCCAAACAAGCACAATGAGTACTACCTGCTCACCAAAAAGCTGAAGATGGGGCATGATATCCTCCAGGATTCACCTCGCAGCGAGGTCAATGGAAGCTCGCAGGAGAAGGGATAGGTAGGGGCTCGCGTCAAATCAATGCCCTGGCAGGAAAACGTCCTGCCAGGGCATATTGCCTCGTTGAGGTTGGCGCACGTCTCTACGTATAACCTGCGCTCTATTCCCCTTTTTCTCCCTCCATGAGTCGGCGCAGGGCTTCGATGGCCTCAATCGAGAGATCGGTCAGGAGCTGAATGGTTTGATTGTCCAGTCCCTGCTGTATCGCACGACGGGCTGTTTTTTCCTGCTGGGTACGTTGACCCTCTGCCATGCCTTTCTCCATGCCTTTTTCCATGCCTTTCTCCATGCCTTTCTCCATGCCTTTCTCCATGCCTTTTTCCATGCCTTTTTCCATGCCTTTCTCCATGCCCCTTTCCATACCTTTTTCTTCCCCTTCGATCCAGGCCGTCAGGTTTTCGCTGTAAGCAATGCGCTTGCTCTTGATGAATGCGTTGTAGTCGACTTTTTCTTGTTCGGAAAGCTGCGCTTGGGCGAGTTTGCGACGAGCGGCAGATAGGCCTTTGGCCTTAAAGTCATCTTTGATCTTGCCCTGCTTGAGGAAGTAAATCCACTCATCCAGGGTATCTCGGGCTACATCGTCGAAGTTGTTGACTTTGAGCAAGTAGTATCTGGGATAAATGTCGGCCACCTCCAGCGCATCGAAGCGTTTCCTTTGTACCACCGAAGGCCGCAGCACATCTCCTAGGCGAAGCCCTACGAAGTTGCCATCATAGCGGTACATATAGTCTTTGCCCTGTCCCAACTCAAAATAGGCGATGTGAATCGCGTATACCTTGCGCAGGTCAGAATAAGGCTGCCCCTCGTGAATATACTCCGTAATCAGGCGAGACGCACCATAGAGCATCCGTTGGAAGTAGTCGACCTGAGAGCTATGTTGTAGCTCGATGAGCATCAACTCTCCATCAATGGCTTCCACTAGGATGTCCACCTTGTTATATTTGTCTTTGGCGTTTGCCTGGTTGCCTTCGCTTTCCAGGATCCGGTTGACCCTGACTTCGAAGCCTAGTAGCTCTGTCAAAAACCCTTCGAGGATATCGAAATTGGCCTTCTGGCGCAACAGCTTTTTCAAGGCCCAATCGAATGAGATGAGTGGTCGCTCCATGGTGAATGATTTACAGTTTCATTCGAAAATAAACAATCTTGCAGAAGATGGCTACTAACTCGATGAATTCCGTCACTTTTTCCAACCAAGAAATCGCCCGTTACAGCCGCCACCTCATCATCCCCGAGTTCAATATCGAGGGGCAGCGCAAGCTCAAGGCGGCGAAGGTACTGGTCGTAGGCGCTGGTGGCCTGGGCAGCCCTGTCCTGCAGTACCTGGCCGCCGCCGGGGTAGGGACCATCGGCATCGTGGACCAGGATACCGTCGAGGCCTCCAACCTGCAACGACAAGTGCTCTACGGCGTCGAGGACCTGGGTCAATCCAAAGCCCCAACCGCTGCGGCGCGGGTACGTAGCCTCAATCCTCACCTCGAAGTGCAGGTACACGAGACCCTGCTCAGCAGCGCCAACGCGATGGCGTTGATCAGCCAGTACGACGTGGTGGCCGATGGCACCGACAACTTTCCCACCCGCTACCTGGTCAACGACGCCTGCGTGTTGCTCGGCAAGGTCAACGTTTACGCCTCGATCTATCGTTTTGAAGGGCAGGTTTCGGTTTTCAACTACCCTTTACCCGATGGCAGGGTTGGCCCCAATTACCGGGATCTTTTTCCCACGCCGCCGCCACCGGGGCTGGTGCCAAGCTGTGCCGAAGGGGGCGTACTCGGGGTGCTACCGGGCATCATCGGCAGCATGCAGGCCCTGGAGGTGATCAAGGTGCTCACTGGGGTAGGCGAGCCCCTGGCCGGGCGATTGTTTCTCTTCGATGCGACAGACTGCGCGACCCGCATACTCAAGGTGCCCCGCGACCCTCACAATCCCCTCAACGGCGAACATCCCACCCAGACGGAGCTGATCGACTACGAGCAGTTTTGTGGGGTACCGCATCAGGGAGTGGAGCATCACAGTGAGGCCGACCTGCGCGAACTGACCGTGCAGGCGTTGCAGCAGTGGCGCGCCAGCGACAAAGCCTTCCAATTGGTCGACGTACGCGAACCTTACGAAGCTGAGATCGTTTCTATCGATGGTGAATTGATTCCGCAGGGGCAAGTAGAGCAGCATCTGGTACGCATCAACCGCGATCAACCGGTGGTGTTGCACTGCCGCAGCGGCAAGCGTAGCGCCGAAGTGATGCAAAAACTTGAAAAAAAGCACGGCTTTATCAACCTTTACCATCTCAAAGGCGGCATCCTTGCCTGGGTCGAGCAGATCGATCCGTCTTTGCCCACCTACTGAGTCGACTGATCCTTGCCTATGAACCCAAACGCCTTGCACGAGCGCTACGCGCCATTGAGTTACCGGGAGCGCCTGGCGCGGGTATTCGCAGATTTTGACCGGGTGCTGGTCACCTCCTCTTTTGGTACCACTTCGGCCATCTTGCTACACCTGCTGCATCAGGTAAAGCCAGCACATCCCGTACACTTCATCGACACCAATTATCTCTTCAAGGAGACTCATGCCTATCGCGAGGCACTCACCAAGCGTTGGAACCTCAACGTAGTACCGGTGCGCCCAGGCGACAACGCTCACCAGTATACCCGCATGGACTACACCTGGGCTCATCAGCCCGATGCCTGCTGCTACATCAACAAGGTGGCCCCTATGCAGCGCCTCAAAGCTGAGCATGACATCTGGGTATCGGGCATGATCGGTGGCCTGAGCGAGCAGCGCCGACAGCGCAAGATCGTCGAGTGGGATGGCGAGATATATCGCTTCTATCCCTTCATCGACATGGACGCGGAAGAGGCCCACTTCACCCGCGTTGTGCAGGAGCTACCCCCTCACCCTCTCGAAGGGCGCGGCTACGGCTCAGTCGGCTGCGTACAGTGTACCCGCAAGGGGCAGGGCCGCAATGGGCGCTGGGCCGGGCAAAACAAAACCGAGTGTGGGCTGCATCGGTTTGGGAAAGAGAAAGGCCAAACCAATTGACCGCAACGCAGTTGCTGTCAGGTGTATATTTACCAAATCGAAGCGGGCGATCAGGTCAAGGTTGGACGTTCGGCCAAAATGTAGAAATAGTTACTCTCACAGAGACCGCTCCGATCAACCGAATACAGTGGCCGAGCATGTATGGGCATGCTCGGCTCCTTTCAATTACTGATACCAATGAAGCTACTGAGAACATACTTGATGATTGGGCTTTGCCTGGCCGCGAGCATACCTGCATCCGGGCAAGAAAACCTCGTCCCAAACCCTAGCTTTGAAGAGGTTGATCAGTGTCGGTTGATCTCAGCCTGGGAGCAGTCAGTCGGTGAGGCAACACATTGGTTTCCCGTCTTTTCGCCAACTGGGGGAGTGTTCGGGTTGCTGATCCATCCTTGCGTAGGAAACAGTACAACAGAGGAACAGATACGTATTCTAGGTGATCAACAGCCGAGGTCTGGTTCCGCCATGGCTGGGCTATTTGCAGGTCCTTATCTTCAAGATATTTTACGAAATGGTCATGTGTGTGTAGAACTAACTACGCCTTTGACCTCGGACTCTATCTATGTCGTCTCTTACTACGTCATCCGCAGCGAGGCTTCTGACTTTGCTTGCAGT
>CAYVAP010000276.1:0-6532 GCA_964449365.1 uncultured Bacteroidia bacterium | reverse complement strand
CCCGATCACCCCGATCACCCCGACCACCCCGATCACCCTGATCACCCCGATCACCCGGATCACCCGGATCACCCCGATCACCATTCCGAATTTCCAATTCCAAATTTCCCATGCCCACCCAATACCACTGGGGCCTGGCTCGCTTTGGCAAGCACGATGGCTTCGAACTGACTGAACAACTGGGCGCGTTGACCGCCTTTGATCGGCCCGATTCGCTGGCTCGGCTGAGCCACGCCCTGCAACTGCGCCAGGAAGAAATCCGCCCCTTCGCCGGGGCGGAGATCCTGGGCCTGACTACCCTACTCCATCGCGGCGACTCTTATCGCCTGCTCACGCTCTACCGCTATGGCCTGGACCGCTACAAGCGCGATGGCTACACGGCCTTAACCCTGGCCCTGAGAAACTGCCGGGCCGATAGCTGGGGTTGGTTGCGCGCCTTGCGCATGCTGGCTCAGCCGGGTAGTAATCCCGCCCATAGTGGCTTCGATGATAGCGGACGGCCGCCTTTTCATTGCGAGCCCGATTCCCTACGCCAGACTATGGCTCATCCTACGGCCATTTTTATTCCTCTCAACAGCAGTAGCCTGGAAGAAGAGGCAGGCTTGCTCGACGCCTGGCAAAAGCACCTAGCCGACGAGTATCAGCATCTTTACGCTTCGGCTTCGCCCCAAGTGAAAACCTCCATCGATACCCGGCGCATTCAGATTTGGGCAGAAAATCCCTTTTCCACCAAGCCGATGATGGTCCAGACCGCTTCCATCGCTACCGAGGTGGAGCAGGGTAAACAGGGCCGCGCCATCGGAGCACCTAAACCTGATTCGCTGTTACAGGCTTACGCCGACGAAGAGCCAGCGCGTTGGCAGCGCAAGCCTCAGCTATCTATGCCCAAGGAGGCTAAAACCGCCTCTTTTCCGCCAACCCGATCCAGTAGTCAGTTGCTCTGGGCGGGCGCTGCGCTGATGATCATAGCATTGGGCCTGGGACTGTGGTGGTGGGTGGGATGAAATCTCCCAAATTCTTTTGGAAAGCGAGTAAAGATTACATAATTTAGCTAACGAATGTTAGCTAGCTTATGACATTTACTTCAGAAATCAAGGAAATCAGCACCCGCAAGCAGGAGATCCTGGACGCTGCGCAGCACTTGTTTAGCGAAAAAGGCTACGTCGCGGCTTCGATGCGGGACTTGGCGACCTCGCTGGGCATTCGCCCCGCGAGTCTGTACAGCCACTACAAGTCCAAAGATCAGATCCTGTGGGAGATTGCGATTCGGGCGGCTCAGAACTTCTACCAGCGGGTGTTTCCTATCTTCGAAACGGAAATCTCCCCCGAGCAGAAGCTCGATGCCATGATGCAGGCTCACACCCAGGCGATGATTGCAAATATAGATGCTTCTGCGATTTTTTTCACTGAATGGAAGCGCCTCGAAGACGAAAAGCGCGGACAATTCGCGGAGATTATCGCTACTTACGAGGGTAAATTCATCACGGTGCTGTGCGAAGGGATGGAAAAAGGGGTATTCCGCCCAGGCGATGCGCGCTTCATGACTTCGATGCTACTCTCCACCGTCAACTGGATGCCAGGCTGGTACCGCCCCGAGGGCAAAATGTCAGCGGGCGACATTGCCAAGGCTTCGGCTGATTTTGTGCTCAATGGCCTGCGCGAGCCCACTCGCGGGTGAGGCTCTGCCCTCAGTCGTGGAGTTGCCCTTCGACCCAGGTGATCAATTCGCTGAGCACCGCCTCGCGATCAAGGTCGTTGTGCATTTCGTGATAATTGCCGGGCCAGATGCGCAAGGTGATCAAGCGATCGGCTACCCCTTGGGCAAAGCGCTGACTGGCTTGCAGGGAGGTGATGCGGTCGGCATCGCCGTGATAGAGGTACACCGGCAAGGGCCAATCTCCCGCCTGAGTGATGGCATGCTGCCCGGCGGCGACCACAGGTATGAAGAGCCCTGGCGATACCATGTCGTGTACCTTGGCGTCGGCGCGATAAGCGGCTACCACTTGAGGATCTCGGGAGATACCCTCCGCCTCTAGTTTGGAAGATTGGGTAAAACTGGGAAATATGTTCTTCATCACTCGGGCCAGCGTCAGATCGAGCGCCGTGGGCGCAAAGGCCAACTCAAACCACGGGGCCGAGAGGATCACCCCCTGTAACTCGGGCTTGCGGCGCAGCACGTAATTGGCCACCAGATTTCCTCCCATGCTGTGCCCCATCAAAAAGCGCGGAACCTCCGGATACGCCTCTCGCGCGCGCCGCAGCAATGCCTCTATTCCATCCAGCACCTCCTCATAGCTGGGAAAATGCCCTCGCTTGCCTGGGCTTTCTCCATGCCCGATCAGATCTGGTCCCATCAGGGCGATGCCTGCCTGGTTGAAGACCTCTGCCATGGGACCATAGCGCCCGATATGCTCGCCGTGTCCGTGAATGAGCCCCACCACCGCTTGAGGGGCATCTACTGGCCAGTGCAGGCCGTGCAGGGCGTGCTTGTGCCCGGTGTCAAGGGTAAAAGTCTTTTCTGCCATCGTTTTTCTATCCTGGGGGTGTCAAGTACTGTCAACCATTGTTTCGCAAAGACGAAAGATATTCTTTTGTTTGCTATTGTGCAACGTGCCCGTCTCACGGCTTTCTCTTCTTCCTCTACCATGTCGCCTCTCCGCTACCTGCTGCTTCCTTTGGCCTGGCTCTACGGCCTGATCGTGCGCCTGCGCAACCTGGCCTATGACCGAGCGTGGCTGCGGAGCTCCGCCGTGGCGGTGCCTGTGATATCGGTCGGCAACCTCTCGACCGGAGGCACTGGCAAAACGCCGGTGGCTGAGGGGTTGCTGCGCCACTTTGAGCAGCAGGGCCTCCGGGCGGCCTACCTCAGCAGGGGCTACGGACGAAGCAGCAAAGGCTACCTGAGGGTGCAGATAGATGGCCACGCGGCTTGGTATGGCGACGAAGCCCTGCAAGTGGCGCGGAAGTTTCCGGCTCTGCCCGTAGCCGTGTGCGAGGATCGGGTGAAGGGAGCAGAGCGGCTGCTGGCCGAAGAGCACATCGACCTGCTGATTCTGGACGATGCTTTTCAGCATCGGCGCATCCGGCGCGACCTCGATTTGGTGGTGATCGATGGACAGCGCCTCCCCTGCCACGATGGGCTGCTGCCAATAGGAAGGCTGCGAGAGCCGCGCCGCCATTTGCGACGCGCCGATTTTTTGCTGGTCAACAAGCTCTACGATTCGGCGGAGCTCCCTCGTGTTCGCAAGGCGCTCAAGTGGGTAGAGCGCCCCCTCTTGCTGGGTCGCCCCGTGGGGGCTGCCCTGCAGAGCTGGTCAACTGAGCAAACGCTATCGCCCCGGGTGCTCGATGGCCACTCGGTGATTTTGCTAGCGGGCATCGGCAATCCCGGGGCCTTTCGGCAGCAGGTAGAAGCCCTGGGAGCCCACGTCGAGGCCATGCATACCTACCGGGACCATCACCCGTTTCGGGCCGCAGATTTTGAGCGCTTGCGCCGGGCCTGCCAGGCCCATCCCGAGGCTTGGGTCATCACGACCGAAAAGGACCTCACCCGCCTCCGTGGCCTCACGTGGGCGGAGGCTTTTCGCGATTTGCCCCTCTACGCTCTTACCATCGAAATCGCATGGTGGGAAACGCCAGCGGATTGGTCTGCGACCCTCGATGGGCTGACCAAGCGGGTGTAAGATTTATCTGCTCAGGCCCAACGCTCGCGCTACGCGCTGCCACTGATCGAGCCAGTTTTGCCTTTGAGACAGCAATCTCAGCACTCTCAGCGGGGAGAGCATCCATCGGTGCGCCAGGCCAACAGAAGCGGCAAAGGGTTTGTGGCATTAGATAATTCGTCAAGCAGGCAACATACTTTTTTCGGTAGCTCGTTATCTTTATATCTATGAAACGAATCGCAATATGGGTAGCTCTCAGTGGCGTGCTATGGCTGGGCGCTTCGGCTCAGCCCGCTGGCAAACCGCTACGGGTAGGGATTGGCTTTTCGGGCCTTGCCTACCGAGGAGATTTTACCCAAGACGATGGAGACTTCTTGCGAGTACATCCGGGCTTGAATCTTGCGCTGCAATTTGAGGGGTCTCGTCGCTTGCAGTGGCAGCTTCGCTTTGGCTACGGCCACGTGCAGGAGCAGAGCGACCGTCAGCAGATCCCGGCGCTGCCAGGCAATGGCGTGGGGGTGCCTGATACCACCCCCAATCAGTATTTTCGCAGCAGCCTGTTTATGCCCGATCTGCGGTTGCGCTTCCGCTTGGTGCGGCGTGGCCCCGTGCAGCCGTTCATCGGGGTAGGGCTGGGCCTGGTGGTGTATGACCCTCGCGATGAGGCTGACAATTTGCTGGCCGACAACCTCCTGAGCCGCCGACTGGGGGAGAGCTACGACGCGATGACCGCCAACTTTCCGCTGATGGTAGGCTGTGATTTTCGGATGAATGAGCTGCTAGGCTTGGGGTTGCTCTACACCTTCCGCCCCACTCAGACCGATTTTCTCGACAACGTAGGTAGCCTGGGAAGGAGCAAAGGGCGCGATCAGATTCACGAGCTAACCATGAGCTTGCAAGTCTATTTGCAATCGGAGCCCACCCAAGCCCCGCTTCCTGAGCCGCTGCGGCCTGATACCCTCCTGCCGGTGGTGGCTTCCGAGGAAGTTTCTCCGCACCACGATTGGCGTGAGTTTTTGACCTACTATGGCCAGTATCTGCCTCGTCGCAGCGATCGGGTGGAGACCTACCTCTCTGCTTCGCCTCCTTCGGTCTGGCAGGAGCGCATCCCCGCCGTGTTGCCCAAAGAAATGGACCCGAGCCAGGCAGCGGCCTTTTACGAGGTGCCTCTCTCCGACCTGAGCGCCCTCAATCAACCGCTGCGTGATTCTCTGGTTGCTGGATCGCTGCTTTGGTTGCCTCCGCTCTCTGCGGCGGACCGCTGATCCTTGCTCATATGATTCTTCTCATTGACAATTACGACTCCTTTACCTACAACCTCGTCGATTTGTTGCAGCGCCATCAGGAGGTGGCGGTGTTTCGCAATGACGCGGTGGATGCGGAGGTAGTGGAGCGGCTACGCCCGGCGGGAATCGTGCTCTCGCCCGGTCCGGGTAGGCCGACCGATAGCGGGGTCTCGCAAGAGATCGTGGCGCGCTACCATCGCGAGGTTCCTATGCTGGGGGTATGCCTGGGTCATCAGTTGCTCGGAGCGTGGCTGGGGGCTGAGGTGGTACACGCGGCGCGGCCTATGCATGGCAAGGTTTCGCCGGTCGATCATCGCAGCGAAGGGCTTTTTGCAGGGTTGCCTCGGCCTTTGCGGGTGATGCGCTACCACTCGCTGCTGTTGCGCCCGGAAAGCCTACCTGCGGAGGTAGAGGTATCGGCCTGGACCGAGCAGGGAGAGGTCATGGGCATCGCGCACCGATATCTGCCCCTGGTGGGGGTACAGTTTCATCCCGAGTCTATTGGCTCGGAGGCCGGGGAGCAACTGATCATAAATTGGCTGCAGGCATTTGCAGCTAACGAATAGGTAGGGTAACTTGCTGGTTCAAGATCTGACGAGATTGCCTTACCGCTTAAGATCAGAATGCATGGAACTAGTGATCCAGAAAGAGCAGGGATTTCAATATGTCGAGCAAGGCCGGGGGCCTATTTTGTTGTTATTACATGGTTTGTTTGGTGCACTCAGCAATTTTCACCAGATATTCGAAGGGGTTGCTCATCAGTACCGAGTGATCATTCCGCTGCTACCGATCGATGCGAAGACCCATACGGATGCATCGATAGATGGCTTGACCAGCTTCGTAGAAGAATTTGTGGCCATGAAAGGGCTGAGCGATCTATCCCTGCTAGGCAACTCGCTAGGGGGGCACATCGGCCTGGTATATACCCTGCGCAATCCTGAGAAGGTACGCACCCTTACGCTGACGGGTAGCTCGGGCCTCTTTGAGTCGGGCATGGGTAGCGGGTTTCCGCGCCGCAGCTCCTACGAGTACATCAAGGAGCGGGTGGCTTACACCTTTTACTCCCCTGAAACCGCCACGAAAGAGCTGGTGGATGAGGTATTCAGTATCGTGAGCGATAATTACAAAACCTTACGCATTCTGCGCATCGCCCGATCGGCGCAGCGACACAATATGAGTCAAGACATCGTAAACATCCAGGTACCGACACTGTTGATATGGGGGCTAAACGATAACATCACCCCGCCTCATGTGGCGCATGAGTTTGACAAGCTGATTCCTAACACTGAACTTCGATTCATCGATCAGTGTGGCCACGCGGCGATGATGGAAAAGCCAGAGCGGTTCAATCAATTATTGTTGTCTTTTCTCCACACTCACGTTCAAGTACCCACCTCATGATGGTTCGCGAGCTCATTTCTGATTCCATTCCGTCGGTCAAGCCTTCGGATACGGCTGCGCTCGCCCTCGACTGGATGAATGAATTCAAAGTAGGCGAACTGCCTGTAGTGGATGAAGGAACCTACCGGGGTCTGATCACGGAAGAAGCCATCCTCGACGGGGCGGACCCGGCGGCTCCGCTGG
>CAYVAP010000275.1:0-6552 GCA_964449365.1 uncultured Bacteroidia bacterium | reverse complement strand
CCCCCACCTTCTCCCCCAGATACCCCGCCGTATGCGACCGCTCTACCCCCACGATGCCCTCGGGTACGCCCTGGTAGAGCAGCTCTCCGCCACCTGAGCCGCCTTCGGGACCGAGGTCGATCAGCCAGTCGGCGCACTTGATCACGTCGAGGTTGTGCTCGATGATCAGTACGGTGTTGCCGCGCTCGACCAGCTCGTTCATGGCGGCGAGCAGCTTCTTGATGTCGTCGAAGTGCAGGCCGGTGGTGGGTTCGTCGAAGATGTAGAAGGCCTGCTGGGCGCTGTTGCCCAGGCTGAGGAAGTAGGCCAGCTTCATGCGCTGGGCCTCACCGCCCGATAAGGTACTGGTGCTCTGCCCCATGCGCAGGTAGCCCAAGCCCACCCGCTCCAGGATCTCGAGCTTGTCGGCGATCTTCTTCTCATTGGCAAAAAACTGCTGCCCCTCGGTGATGGTCATGTTGAGCACCTCGTCGATGTTGCGGTCTTGGTACGTCACCTCCAGCACATGCTTCTTGAAGCGCTTGCCGCCGCAGACCTCGCAGGTCAGCTCCACGTCGGGCAGGAACTGCATCTCGATGGTTACTTTGCCCTCCCCCTGGCAGTTGTCGCAGCGCCCGCCGTCCACGTTGAAGCTGAAATGGCCCGGCTTGAGGTTCTTCAGCTTGGCCACCGGCTGGTTGGCAAATAGCTCCCGGATGGCGTCGTAGGCCTTGAGATAGGTCACCGGGTTGGAGCGCGCCGAGCGGCCCACCGGCTTTTGGTCCACCATCTCCACTGCCTGGATTTGCTTGAAATCACCCTCCAGCGCCTTGAGGTAGCCGCCGTTGTCGTTGTAGTCGCCCATCTGCTTGCGCAGGGCCGGGTACAGCACCTGGCCCACCAGGGTCGATTTGCCCGAGCCCGACACCCCCGTAACCACCGTGATGGCGTAGAGCGGGATTTCTACGTCGATGCCTTTGAGGTTGTGCAGGCGCGCCCCCTTGAGCCTGAGCTTGCTACCCACCTGACGTCGATGGGTGGGCAGGGGAATTTCCTCGCGGCCCGAGAGGTACTGGGCCGTGAGGGTATCGGTCTTCAGCATCTCGTCGAAGGAACCATTGAAGACGATCTCGCCGCCCAGCTCGCCCGCACCGGGGCCAATGTCGATCAGTTGGTCGGCGCGGCGCATGATCACCTCGTCGTGCTCCACCACGATCACGCTGTTGCCCTGGTCGCGCAGGGCTTCGAGGATGGTGACCAGCTTGTCGTTGTCGCGGGGGTGCAGGCCGATGCTTGGCTCATCGAGGATGTACATGGAGCCCACCAGCCCGCTGCCCAGCGAGGTGGCCAGCCGGATGCGCTGCATCTCGCCGCCGGAGAGAGTGTTGATCTTGCGGTTGAGGGTGAGATAGCCCACCCCCACGCGGTTGAGGTAGTCGAGGCGGGAGGTGATCTCGTTGAGCAAGCGCCCGGCGATGATGCGATCCACTTCGCCCAAATCGAGCGATTGCATCACGGGCAGCAGGTCGCTCAGTTGCAAAAAGAGCAGGTCGCTGATGCTGTGGCCGCCTACCTTGACGTAGTTGGCGTCCTTGCGGATGCGGCTGCCCTTGCAGTCGGGGCAGGTGGTGTAGCCCCGGTAGCGGGCCAGCATCACGCGGTACTGGATCTTGTGGGTCTTTTTGGCCAGGAAATCAAAAAACTGCTGGATGCCCCAAGTATGGCCTACGCCGTTCCAGAGTTGATTTTTCTGCTCATCGGTCAGGTCGTGATAGGGGCGGTGGATGGGAAAGTCGAGTTGCGAGGCCGTTTCGATCCATTCGTCCTTGTATTGGCTCATGACCTCGCCGCGCCAGGGCGCGACCGCATCCTCATAGACCGAGAGGCTGGGGTCGGGAATCACCAGGTTTTCGTCGATGCCCAGCACCCGGCCAAAGCCCTCGCAGGTGGGACAGGCTCCATAGGGGTTGTTGAAGCTAAAGAGGTTGACGCTGGGCGGCTCGAACTGCATGCCGTCGGCTTCGAATTTCTCCGAAAACTCGCGGGTCTCCTCCTCGTCGATCTTGACCAGCGCGATGCCCTGCCCCTCCTGGTAGGCGGTCTGCACCGAGTCGGCCAGGCGGTTGCGGGCGTTTTGCAGGTCTTCCTTGCGCAGCACCGTGCGGTCGATGAGCAGGGTCATGGTCTGGTGCTGGGGCAGCTTCTTCTTTTCCAGCTCATCTTCGATGAAGCGCACCTCGTCCGCTTCGAAGATGCGCGAAAAGCCCTTTTGTAGCGACAGCTCCAGCTCAGCGCGGTAGCCCTTGGAGCGCACCTTGACCGGAGCCATCAGATAGACCTTTGCTCCTTCTTCGTGCTCGATGATCCAGTCGACGATGTCGGTGACGGTGTCGCGCGAGACTTCGTCGCCAGAAATGGGCGAGTAGGTGCGCCCCGCCCGGGCGAAAAGCAGCTTGAGGTAGTCGTAGATCTCGGTGGTGGTACCCACCGTGGAGCGGGGGTTGGAGGTGGAGACCTTTTGCTGGATGGCGATGGCAGGGGAAATGCCCTGGATGTAGTCCACGTCGGGCTTTTCCATGCGGTCAAAAAACTGCCGCGCATAGCTGCTGAGGCTCTCCACGTAGCGGCGCTGCCCCTCGGCATAGAGGGTGTCGAAGGCCAGCGAGCTTTTGCCCGAGCCGGAGACGCCCGTGATCACCACCAGCTTGTCGCGGTCGAGCTTGACGGAAACGGATTTGAGGTTGTTGACGCGGGCGTTTTTGATGTGGATGTGGGCCATGGAGAGAGAAGTCAGAAGTCAGGCCGTTGCGCTGTCAGAGGTTAGACAAGGCGCAAAGGTACCAACTATTGGGGGGAAAAGCTGTTTGCGGGGGGGAATAAGTGAGGGGAGCAACGAAAGAGAGCCGGAAAAGAGCTAACGCTATTCCATGGAAAGGCGATTACCCGTATCTTGCGGGGAAAACAGGCTCATGAAAGTTACCATCGAGACTTCCTCTTTGGCGGAGTGGAGGCAACTCCTCACCCTGCTGCAAGAACTCAACCTACCGTCGGTGGTCGTCCATTCACCCCAATTGGGCATTACCCCCGGGGATAAAGCAGAAGACCCAACCGCGCTTTTCGGGCTGTGGCAAGATCGGCCACGCACCTTGAGCGAGATCCGGGCCAAGGGGTGGGATTGACAAGCTGCTTCCCAGCAGAGTCGGGTACCTTCAGTGGTCCGATGATTGGAGTCGCCACCTCCTGCTCATTTGTCTCCATCACCGCACAAACTCCAAATAATTCTCCTGGGAGATGCAGGCAAAGCTCGCTTCGGGGTAGGTTTCCTGCCAGGATTGGGGGGCCTTCACTTTGCGCGGCTGGTACTTGAATTCGTAGCCTGCCAACTGACCACCACCTTCCTCGACGTAGTCCAGTTCGGCCTGGGTATAGGTGCGCCAGAAATAGGGGTTGACAAACTGAAAGTCGTAAGCCAGCTTCTTGCGTCGCTCCACCACCAGGAAGTTTTCCCAGAGCTTGCCTACGTCGTTGCGGGCACCGAGCAGCTGGTAGTTATCGATCAACGTGTTGCGTACCCCCAAGTCGTAAAAATAAACCTTGCTCATCTTGGTCACCTCCTTGCGCAGGTTGCGGCTAAAGCCCCGCAACCGGAACACCACAAAGGCCTGCTCTAACAAATGGATGTAGTGATCAACGGTATCTTTGCTCATACCTAGCTGCCGGCCTAGTTCGTTGGTAGACACTTCGTCCCCAATCTGAAAGGCCAGCAGAAGCAACAGGTCCTGCAACTTGTCGGGGTGCTTGAGGTTGGCCAGTTCCAGGATGTCTTTGTACAAATAGGCCGAAGTCAGCTCCTGCAAGTAGCGTTGGCGAAACTGATGGTTAGGCTGGGCGAATACCTCCGGATACATGCCAAAGACCAACTGGGTTTCCAGTTGGCGCTGCAATTCGAAGTCATTGTGCTGCTCGGCCAGCTCGGTGACCGCAATGGGATACAGCACGTAGGTCCAGGTGCGGCCGGTCAGCGGTTCGCGGGTACGCTGGGCAATTTCGAAGGAAGAAGACCCTGTCACCAAAATTTTCAGCCCCGGTAACCCATCATGTAAAATCTTCAGGTTGAGGCCAATCTCCGGGATGCGCTGCGCCTCGTCGATAAAGAGCAGGTCGTAGCCCCCCACCAGGCCTTTCATCTTCGCCAAATCCTGGCTACCCAGCACCTCGCGATAGGGCCGCTCATCGGCGTTGATGTGTAGCATGCGCCCCTCGAAGCCTTTCAGCACTTCATGAGCCAAGGTGGTTTTGCCCACCTGCCGGGGCCCAAACAGGATGATCACCTTCTGGCTTTGTTGCAAGTGGGTGCGCAAGGGCAACAGGTATTTGCGGGGGATCATGGCTTTTGGCAGCCAATTTACTGCAAATTGCGCTAATAAACTAGCCCAATTACTGCGAATGGGGCTAGTGGCGTACCATGGCTTTCCAAGCTGTACAGCGAGACCGGATTGGAAAGTCGAGCATGCCCTATCTCATAGGCTGTTCAGTTTCGCCCAGGAGGTCTCCCACGCTTGTTAGCCTCCTGGTGATTGGCACTTTACAAACATATGAGGAGAGGGAAAGAACGCAGCGGGAAGGCGCTGCGCGCCAGAGCCTCTCGCGGAGACACTAGGACGCAAAGGCTCGCGGAGCAGAGTGGCTTACTAAGCGCGCAATGCGGAAAAAAACGTAGGACGAAACCCCCATCAGACTGAACAGCCTACCTTACCCCACCCCATATTCGGTGTGAGGCCGCATAAAGGGGGGTTGCAAGCCCAGCACGATATCCTGCCGATCCACACCCGCTCGCACCAGATCTTCCCCCACATCTACGTCAGTGTTGTTGGCTTGCAGCCAGATTTTTTCGTCGATGATATCAAAGTGCAACAGAGGGTCAAAGATGTGCCGACGGCCATTCCACCCCATGCGAAGCAGTTGGTAGTGGTGTTGCTCCTTGTCGGCGATGAGGTAGTTGCGCACATCGCCGGGGCCGCTGCGCTGCTCTGGCAGCCACTCTTGAAGCAGATCGATCACTTTTTGCTGTAAAAAGGCTACTTTCTCCATTGCTCGATTCGTTTTTCTGTGGGGTCAAAGATGATCAATTTGAGGTCGAAATGATCGACCGCCCTTTGAAACAAGGCTTGCTCCATCAGTTCTTCATTTACGAAGTTCGGCAAGGCCAGATACAGCTCTCGGGGTTCTGCATCGCTCAGGTTGAGTCGATAGTTAAGATATTGTCCCAAAGCAGTGTGGAATTCGTTGATTTTGGAAGGACTCCGGAAGCTTTTGATTTCCACTGCAATCTTTTCTGCATCTCTTTCGGCGGCAATCAATCGCTCAGCCGCCAAATCTATGGGTAAGTTTTTCTTGCCCACCCGCACCACGAAGGGATCATCGGTTATGGTCCAGCCATCTGCGTCCAGCGCCTCGCGCACATGATCGTGAAAAAAATCTTTGGCAGACATATTTCCCGCATTTTCTTGCCACAAGATAAGGAAGGGAAGGAAATATGCTGGCGCAAATGAAAAAACGAATTCGCTACTACGGTAGTCCTGTCAGACTTGTGCTGAGTTTACACTGAGCAATACCGAAGGGCGAAGCCGAAGTAAGTCAGACAGGATGCAAAGGTATCAACTGTTGAGGGGAAAAGCTGTTTGGTGGGGGAATAAGTGAGGAGATACAGACCCACCCAGTTGCTATGTGCATTTTTTGTATCTTGATGAGAATAACCGTTCATCAGGTCATGAAACTACGCACCATTCACATCGACCCGGAGGTTTTAGGCGGTACGCCCGTCTTTTGGGGAGACGAGGGTCCCGCTGCGGAACCTGTTCGATTACCTCGAAGAAGGCGAGAGCTTAGCCGCGTTCCTAGATGATTTTCCGACTGTGAGCCGGGAGCAGGCGGTACGCTTGTTGGAGATGTCGCATCAATTGGTCGAACAATCCCGTCAACTGCTGCATGAAGATTCTGCTGGATGAATGCGTTACGCGTAAGCTTAAGCCCTTGTTGATCGGACATGAGGTGATGACAGTGGCGGATGCAGAATATCTCAACACATAACCTGGCCTTGACCATCTTTCAAGCCAAACGAAGCAACCTCAAGTACCTATCACCACTGGTTCCCACTTTTCTTGATGCAGTAGACAGCATGAGAGCTGGACAGACGTACTGGATCGAGCAAGAAGGCTGAGACCATCGATCTCTTTCATTGATGCGTATTACCATCGAGACTTCCTCTTTGGCGGAGTGGAGGCAACTCTTCACCCTGCTGCAAGCACTCGACCTACCGTCGGTGGTCGTCCATTCACCCCCATCGGGCATTACCCCCGGGGATAAAACAGAAGACCCAACCGCGCTTTTCGGGCTGTGGCAAGAGCGGCCACGCACCTTGGGTGAGATCCGGGCCAAGGGTTGGGATCGAAATGCGTGAGGTTATGGTGAGGGGGGATAGCAGGGTCTTCCTTGGTGGAGCGTGGCTTTCTGCTCAAAGCCTAGTGCTCTGTCAAGTTGAAAATGATGGGTAAGCGGTCGCAGATTTTTTCG
>CAYVAP010000274.1:0-6569 GCA_964449365.1 uncultured Bacteroidia bacterium | reverse complement strand
TCCGCACTGAGCTTGTCCGCTGTTAGACTATCTATCTGGTCATCGCGCTACGATGATCATGGATGAAAGGTATCAGTCCTTACGTACGGATAACCGAACACAATGCTGCTGGAAAGGCAGCATTCTCTTTACAATTCTCACCCCAAAACGCTGAATAGCTTTGGAGATAACCCGCGAACAAACCGGCAAGCTGACCGCTGAGATCCTGGTGCGCATCGACCCGGCTGACTACAAGCCGCAAGTAGACGCAGAACTCAAAAAACAAGCCAAAAAGGCCAATATGCCTGGCTTTCGCCCTGGGAAGGTGCCCGTAGGAGTGATCCGCCGCATGGTGGGCCGTGCCTTAGTGATCGAAACGGTACAGGAAGTGGTGAGTCAAGCGCTAAACGATTACTTGCGCGAGCAGGAGCTCAACCTGGTAGGCAATCCCATGCCCAAGTCAGTCAAGCAGGAAGAAGACTTTCCCGTCGAGGCGAATCAGACCCTGGATTTCGACTTCGAAATCGGCCTCGCTCCCGAGATCGAGATCGACTACAACCTGGCCGATCTGCCCGTAAGATATGAGTTGGAAGTAGACGATGAATACCTCGACAAGGAAATCAACACCTATCGCGAGCGCTTCGGCGGCGTTTCTCAGCCTGAGGAAGTGGCGGAGGGAGATATTTTTTACGGCAAGCTCTATGCAGTCGATGCCGAAGGCAATCGGGTCGAAGATGGGTTCGAACAAATGGTGCCCTTCAACCCGATGCGCATCGAGGTCCCTGAGTTTTTCAAGTCATTCGAAGGGGCTAAGATCGACGATGTCAAGGAGATCGACCTCAAGCAGATCAGCGAAGATCCCAAAGAGATCGCGACCCTACTCTTTGTCGACGAAGATCAGGCCCCTGCGCTCTTGGAAAAGTCTCTCAAGCTGGAAATCAAGCGCATCAACCGTATGGGCATCGCGGAGCTGGATGTGAGCTTTTTTTCCCGCATGATCGGGGAATTGGGCTGGGAAGGGGCTAAGGCCGACGAAATGGATGAGGCGAGCTTTCGCGAAAAGATGCGCGCAACCCTGGCTGAGCAGTTGGAAGAGTACCCACGCTGGGATTACCTCGGCAAGCTACGCGAAAAGATGATAGCGCATCACTCTATCGAGCTTCCCGATGAGTTTCTCAAAATCTGGCTGCTCAAGCAGGATGAGAGGCGCACCCCCGAGCAGGTCGATGAGGAGTATGCGCAATTTACCGAAAACCAAAGCTGGTCGCTGATCGTGGACGAGATCATGCGCCAAAACCCAGATATGCAAATCGAGCAGGATGAGCTCATCGCTCAGATGCGCCTAGACCTGCGCCAAATGATGGGCGGGATGGGGCAGCAGCTTTCGTTCGATCAGGAGCAGCAATACCTCCAGATGATGATGGAAAACGAGGGGATGGTGCAGAAAGCTTACAGCCGTCTCATCACTGATCGAGTATTCCAGCATCTGGAAGAAAAGGTACCCCCCAAGCAGACTGAGCCTATCACGGCCACCGCCTACTTCGCCATGAAGGAGCAGGAAAAATCAGAAGAAGAAAAAGCTGCCGAGCAGGTGCAGCAAATCGTACAGGAGGCCCAGCAAGCTGCCGAGCAAGATCAAGCCCTCGCCGAAGGCGGCGCGGAGAAAAGTGAGGAGTAATCTTTTTCGCCCATCGGATCTCATGCCTGGTACAGCCTGCTTACCTATACGAACGGTCAGGGGTACAAGGGTGTAAGCGAATAAGGTGGTCAGGTACAGCGTTTACTTCCTGCTGGTGAGGCACTCTGTGCCGAAACCGTTCCTCTTGGCTCACTCAGTGGCCGCGCCGAGCGGCTATCTTTACTTTTCACTACGAACGCCAACACTCTCCCTATGACCCATCCCGTCGTCATCTTCGATGGCGTCTGCAACCTCTGCAACGCCTCGGTCGATTTCATTATTCGCCACGATCCACAGGGTGTCTTCAAAGTCTCGGCCAATCAGCACGAAACCGGGCGGCAGATTCTCGCCGAGCAGGGCCTCGACCCCGACGCGGTAGATACCGTTTTCCTCTACGAAAATGGCAGCCTCTACCGCCGCTCCACCGCAGCTCTACGTATCGCACGTCGGCTGGGCTTGCCCTGGAGCCTGCTGTACGGCTTCATCATCATTCCGGCCCCTATCCGCGACGCTGTTTACAGGGTCATCGCCAACAATCGCTACCGCTGGTTTGGCAAGAAGGAGACCTGTCGGCTGCCTACTCCGGAGGAAAGAGAGCGATTTTTGATGTAGCACGGGTCCTCCACAGAGAAACGGTATTTTCCTCAGCGGCCGTTATCCCTGTGAAAACGTCGAGGGGGAAGGAAGACCCTCAAATAAACGCAATCACTCCTGCCATCACAGCGGTGAGAAAGGCCGCCAAGGTACCGCCGATCAGGGCCAAGATGCCCAGCTCAGAAAGGGTTTTGCGCTGATTGGGGGCCAAGGCCCCGATGCCGCCGATCTGAATGCCGATGGAGGCTAAGTTGGCGAAGCCACACAGCGCATAGGTGGCGATGATAATGGACTTTTCGTTGAGCAGGCGACCGGCCGCTTTGGCCTCGCCCATGTAGCCATAGGCTACGAACTCATTGATGATGGTCTTTTCTCCCAGCAACTGCCCGATCAGCACCATGTCTTCCATAGGCACCCCTAGCAGCCAGGCGATAGGGGCGAAGACCATACCCATTAAAAATTGCAGATTGAAGGTAAAGCGACCGTCGGTGACTTTTACCACCATGTCGTCCAGGCCCGTGGGACCACCGATGAGGCCCGACACCGCCGCGTTGAGCATCTCCATCAGTGCGGTGAAGACCAGCAGCATCACGCCCACGTTCACGGCTAGCTTGAGGCCGTCGGTGATGCCGATGGAGATGGCATCAAGCAAGTTGACGCCCATCTTGTCACGGGGGACATCTAGGTTTTGATTTACCTGCTGAGTCTCGGGCACCAGCATCTTGGCCACGACCAGGGCTGCCGGAGCCGACATGATGGAGGCGGTGAGTAGGTGCTTGGCAAATTTGCGCTGCATCTCGGGGTCGGTACCGCCCAAGTAGCCCACGTAGGCAGCAAACACCCCCCCGGCAATGGTAGCCATGCCTCCGGTCATCAGGGCCATGATCTCCGAGCGGGTCATGCGCTCCAGGTAAGGCCGCACCAGTAAGGGCGCTTCGGTCTGGCCGAGAAAAATGTTGCCCGCTGCGGCCAGGCTCTCGGCACCCGAAAGCCCCATGGTGCGCTGCATCAGCCAGGCAAAGCCATACACCACCTTTTGTAGCACCCCCAGGTAGTAGAGCGTGGCTGTGAGGGCCGAGAAAAACACGATGGTGGGCAGCACCTGAAAGGCGATGATATAGCCAAAGCTTTCGGGATCGCCGACCAATCCTCCAAACACAAACTCTGCACCTGCGCCTGCGTAGGCGAGCAGGGCCACAAAGCCATCGGCGATAAAGCCAAAGACTTCTTTGACGCCTGGTACTTTCAGCACCAGAATGGCCAGTAGGAGTTGCAGCCCCATGCCGATGCCCACCAAGCGCCAGTTGATGGCTTTGCGCTTGACGCTAAAGAGCCAGGCTAGGCCCAGCATGGCGGCGATGCCCAGCAGGCCCCGTAGGAGGTCTAGCAGGCCTACCACTTCAGCTTTGGGCTGGGCGCGCCCGCGCAGCCGAATCACGCGATTTTGGCCCCGTAAAATGGGAAAGCCGATCTCAGTGAAGCTCACCGCGTAGCCTTCGCTGCGCCGGGGTGAGCTGAGGGTGCCATCGAGTTGCCGGGCCACCAGTGCTTCTCCCTGGTAGAGGTAGAGGGTGGGAATGCCGCTTTCTACTTCGTAAAACAGCGAATCGACCGCTCGGGCCACGGGCAGTAGCTCGTATGCGAAGTAAATCGAGTCGCCTTGCATGCGCCAGCGTCCAGCCTCTGACAAAGCATCGCTCTGCAAGGTAAAGGTGCCATCGGCATTGATCTGCAACTGGGCCCCGGCCTTGGTCGAGACCAGCGGATTGCCATCGGGGGTTTCGATAGCGGTCACCCGCCAATCAAACACCAGGGTATCGCGGGGGAGCGTCCATCCCAGGACAGGAAGCAGGCAGATCGCCAGCAGCAGGACCAATCGTGAGGCAATTCGCATGGGGAAAAGTGGCAATGAGTTGAACGTGCCCGGGGGGAGCGCATTTACATCCGCTCAAATTGGCAAGGGACAGCCAGATTTGCAAGCTAAGCTCAAGGTCGGCGAAAAGTCAGGCGCATACCTCGCACCGACTCGTCGATGCTACCCTCGTGGTAGACCAGGTTGCCGCTGACGATGGTCGCTTTGACCTGATGCTGAAAGGTTTGCCCTTCGAAGGGCGACCAGCCGCACTTGTAGCGCAGGTTGTGGCGGGTTACTTTCCAGGGCGCATGGGGATCGACCAGCACCAGGTCGGCGTAGTAGCCCTCGCGGATGAAGCCGCGCTTTTCGATCTGAAAGCAGATGGCCACGTTGTGGGCGGCTTTTTCTACTACCTGCTCTTCGGTGAGCACACCCTGCCAGGCCAATTCGAGTAATGCTACCAAGCTATGCTGCACCAGCGGGCCACCCGAGGGGGCTTCGAGGTAGGGATTGTCCTTTTCGGCCAGGGTATGCGGGGCGTGGTCGGTGGCAATCACGTCGATGCGCCCCTCGAGCAGGGCCGCCCGGATGGCCTTGCGGTTGGTGGCGGTCTTCACCGCAGGGTTCCACTTGATGTGGGTGCCTTTTTTGGTGTAATCGGCGTCGGTAAACCACAGGTGGTGGATGCAGGCTTCAGCCGTGATGCGCTTTTCGGCCAAAGGCGTTTCGGCGTCGAATAGTTCCAACTCTTTGGCGGTGGATATGTGCAGCACGTGCAGACGGGAATGGTGCTTTTGGGCTAAAGCTACCGCCTGACTGCTGGAAGCATAACAAGCCTCCACCGAGCGAATCACTGGATGCTGCTCGATAGGAATCTTTTTGCGATACTTGCGCTGGGCTTTGGCCAAGTTCGCCTTGATGATCTCTTCCTTTTCGCAGTGGGTGGCTACCAAGATGGGAGCCTCACGAAAAATGCCTTCTAGGGTCTGCTCATCGTCCACCAACATGTTGCCGGTCGAGGAGCCCATGAAGACCTTGATGCCGCAGACCTGCCGCGGATCGGTTTTGAGCACTTCTTCGAGGTTGTCATTCGAAGCGCCCATGAAAAAGGAGTAATTGGCCACGCTCACCTCGGCGGCGCGGGCGTACTTCTGGGCCAGCAAATCCTGGGTCAGGGTCTGCGGCACCGTGTTGGGCATCTCCATGAAGGAGGTGATGCCCCCCGCCACCGCAGCGCGCGACTCAGTGGTGAGGTCGGCCTTGTGGGTGAGGCCCGGCTCGCGGAAGTGCACCTGATCGTCGATCAAGCCAGGCATCAGGTAGAGACCACGGGCGTCGATGGTCTGATCGGCGATCTCGGCCAATCCGCTGCCAATCGCATAGATCAGGCCCTGCTTGATGAAGACATCGCCTTCGAAGCGCTGACCTTCGTTGATGATGGTGGCGTGGCGGATAAGGAGGGTGGACATGGATAATTCGAGATTCGTAATTCGGGATTCGAAGGGAGGGTGATTGGGATGATCAAAGCTATGTGATCGGGGTGATCGGGGTGATCGGGGTGATCCAGGTGATCAAAGCTATGCGATCACCTAGATCACTGATCACTGATCACTAACCACTGATCACCGATCACTGAATAAAGCTGTAGCGCAGCGAAAAGTTGACATATTCGTGAAACATGCCGTTGGCGGCAGGATCGATGTAAAAGTTGCGGCCTTGGCTGCTGCGCTGAATGGAGGAAAGCGAATAGCCATAGCGCAGGGCAAAGGCCCATTTTTCTGATAGCTGGAGAGTGATGCCCGCGATACCTCGCAGATCGACGCGGTTGAAAGTGTCGGTCTCATCGCTGCCGAAGAGCGCCTCGCTAGCGCTGATCTGATAGCCTACCGCTGGTCCTAGCTCTACCCGAATTTCCTGCTCGGTGCTGTCGTTGAAGTTGAGCTTGATGCGCCCTTGCAGCAGCAGGTTGAGGCTGGTGTAGTTGAGGCGCAGGCTAAATCCCCCACCTCGCTGTTGGCTGCCGAGTTGCTCGAAGACCAACTCTGGCTGGAGGGACAGTTTCTCTTGCAGACCGTAAATCAAGAATCCTCCCAAAAACATACCGGGTTGACGAAATCCTACGTCGTTGTCTCCGTCGATTTGGCACATGTTCAGCCCGGCCATTACCCCCCCCCCGAAGATTTGGGCAGGAAGCATCAGGGGCAGCAGCAAGGCAAGCAACAACAGCAAGCGGTAGTTTTTCATAGCGATCAGGTCCAGGGTAAAAAAGCAGACTGAGCCCGAAGGTAGAAAGTTTTTGTACGTGGGGCAACGTTCCACCTGACCGTTGATCTGGCTGAGCGGCAATTTGGCTGATCATCAGGGCCCACTGGGTCTGTACTACTCTCCCTTTGCTTTGAGGGCTTGCAGTTCTGCGCGGAGGCGGGCTAGCTCGGCTTCGGCAGTTTCGGCGCGCTGGGCTTC
>CAYVAP010000273.1:0-6578 GCA_964449365.1 uncultured Bacteroidia bacterium | reverse complement strand
GCAGATCAAGGCGGAAAATCCGAGCTTGGCGAGCCAAGTCGCGAGACGGTGGGATGAAGGGCCCTGCCGACGAGCTTCCAACGCCGAGATGCGGAAAAAGATGCAGCGATCACCCATCATTGGGGAGTTGACAGAGCACTAGCCCTTAGCCCAAGGCAGGCTTGGCTTTACAGGGCATATGCTGCCTGAGGCTCCTGCACCTGAACGGAGTAAGCCCGGCAGAGATGCAACACGTCATGAGGAAAGCCTAATACCTGACGAGCCTCGTCGATGTGCGGGCTTTGGGTACTGCGGAAGTACTCAGCGCCTTTGTGCAAAGTTTGGCTATCGACTTCTTTTTCGATCCAGGATTTGAGATCGATTTGGCCGGCTTCGTGTAAGTCGGCTAGCGCCCGACGTACCTTGGTTGGCTCGATTCCCCGTCGCTTGGCGATTTCTTCGACCGAAAACTTTGCCTCAAACAATTCTTTCACCTTGCGATGGGTAGGGGAATAGGCTCGACTCAGCAGCCCACCGGTGGCTTCATTACGCTCGATCAAGGCTTGGATACGAGTGGTTTCGGCCAGGATGCGTTGCTTGATCGCGTCGTTCAGGTTGCGGGCACCATCGATCTGATCAAGTTCTTCGACAGTCAGAGGCAGACGACGGGCCATGATATCCATCACATAGTTGGTAAACAACTCATAGGGAGGCTGGCCCGACTGCTCGGCTAATTCACGGCGCAAGGTGCGCAAGGCCATAGTAGCCTGGATACCGGCCCAGCCACGGTACAGTTCAGGGCGAGAAGCTTCCAGCTCTGTGGGCTCGGATAGGTAGGCTCGACCACGATCCGTTACCTCCAGGGTGCCATACATGCGATTCTGGACATGAAGGTACCCTTGCTGGGTGAGATAATAGATGATGTCTTCGAGGCGATAGAAGGGAACTCCCTCCAAGATACCGTAGGTCTCCAGATTTTTGTGAGCGGGTTTACGCAGTTGATAGCGTTCGTCGGCCTGCAAAATGCGGATCAAATAGCCGCCGGCGTAGCTTTTTTCCAGCATCAATGCGGTCTTGAGAATCTGAATGGCCTCGTGGGTGATGACCTCGACAGAGTGGATGGTGTTTGTTTCCATAACAAAATAGTAAAGCGTGAAAAATGGGGGGTATGACAGGTAGGGGTGCCTTGTCGCTCGTAGGTTTAGTTCGAAATGCGCAATCAGTAGTTCGTAATTGAGCGTATTACCGATAAAGGTCTTATACGAAGGCCCAATGGTCAATGGCTTCATTCCCAGGGCGCTAGGCGGACTGGAGGAAGGCCTGCTGAGAAGAGACCTGCGCGACATAGAGCCTGCAAAGGCGCAGCGTGTCATAGTCCAGGCCCAACGTTTCGTAGGCATCGCGTAGGCGCTTCGACTCGGCCTGCTGGAAATACTCACTGCCCTTTTCCAGCGTCTCGGGGCTGAGGGTTTCTTGGATCCAGGGCATAAGGTTGATCTCGCCAGTGCGGTGCAGGTTGATCAGTTGCTTGCGGATGGTAGCAGGCTGAACGCCTCGCTTGTGGGCGATTTCTGGCTCGCTGAGGCCCGACTCGAAAAGTGCTTTGGTGAGGCGATGCGACTGGTTTTTCACCTCGCGAAGCAGCTTGGTGTGATTCTGCTCGCGCTGCTTTTCTTGTGCGTTGATCAGGGCCTTGAGGATGGCGGGACCATAGCGATTGACCTTGTGATCGTCAAAACTGGGAGTCTCCTGGAGGTCCTCGATGGTCTCGGGCTTGCTCTCCACGAGACATTGCAGGGCATAGTCGTTGAAGATGCGATAGACTGGCAGTGCCTCTTGCTGGCTCAATACGCGACGAACATCGCGCAGCTCTGTCAGGTAGAGCCAGTCGAGCGGACTGTAGCGCAAGGAGCGGCGGTCGACCCATAGGTCCGTGGGGGTTTCCAGAAAATCGCGCCCTCGCGACGTCAGCCCCAGTACGCCGAATACCTCATCGGTGATTTCGAGGTATCCTTCTCGCACCAGATAGCGAATCACATTGCGCAGGCGGTCGCTATGCTGCTCGGCCATGGAGCCGAAGCCTGGCAGTTCCACGTGAGCGGGGTCGCGATAGGCAAAAGAGGAGTTCCCTTTGAGCAGCCGTACCAAGTAGCCGCTGCTGTACTTCTCGTCCGTGCAGGCGATCAAATGTAGGATGGTCTGGGCATCCGGCTTGAGGTTGAGCTGTCGGGATGGGTAGGTTGAAAATTCCATGACTACTAAATGTTTGGTGTTTGGGTTTGGACTCGACACCAGCAAAGGTGTGGCCTACCCTCAAGGCTGCCATGGAAACTTTTTCTCAGAAGGTAACGCAAAAGCATAACCCTATCTATGCAGGAGTGCCCCAAGGACTTGATGGCAATCAACTGGTTACTAGCCAGTTACAAATCAACTTTGTTGAGCCAAAGAGGTAACACCAAAAAGGTTAGTTTTTTTCTAAAAAATTCACATATACTAAAAATGATAGCTAAAAAATGACTCAATTAGTCGCAGGTTGGTCCTAGCGCAGCTTTGATGTACCTTGCGGCTTCATGTATGGTGCATATGGCAGATTTTCCGGTCGTGGCATTAAAGCCTGGCAAAGAGCAATCGATTCAGCGATTTCATCCTTGGATATTTTCTGGTGCCATCGTCCAGATACCAGAGGGACTGAGCGAAGGAGACGTGGTGTTGGTGCAGGATCAGCGCGGCAAATTTTTGGCCCTGGGGCACTATCAGATCGGCAGTATTTCGGTGCGCATCTTTTCGTTTCAACCAGCGACGATAGACGTAGCCTTTTGGCGAGGAAAGTTGCAGCGAGCCTTTGCAGTGCGACAGCAGGCCGGGTTGCTGGGCCGTAGCGACCACAACATGTTTCGGCTGGTACACGGAGAGGGAGACGGCCTGCCAGGGCTCATCGTAGACGTGTACGGCTCGGTGGCCGTGTTGCAGTGCCATTCTATCGGGTTTTATCACTTGCGGCATGAGCTGGCCGAGTTGATCGAGGCGGAAGTGCCGCAGGTATCGGCGGTGTATGACAAGAGCGCGCATACCTTACCCCACAAGGCCGCCATCAAGCCCCACGATGGGTATCTCTTGGGCGCAGAGCAGCCGTGGCAGGCTCAGGAAAACGGCAGCCATTACCTCATCGACGTAGCAGGTGGGCAGAAAACGGGGTTTTTCATCGATCAGCGCGAAAATCGCGCCCTGCTGGCTGGCTACGCGGCTGGTCGCGAGGTGCTCAACACCTTTTGTTACACGGGTGGATTTTCGGTAGCAGCCCTGCGTGGGCAAGCCCAGCGGGTGGATAGTGTGGACAGCAGCCAGCCGGCTATTGAGCTGACCAAGCAGAATGTCGCCCTCAATGGATTTTCTGCCGACCAACACCGCGCCCTCACCGCTGATGTCTTCGACTACCTCAAGCATATCCGGGAGCAGTATGACCTGATCGTGCTCGACCCCCCGGCTTTTGCCAAGCATCGCAGGGTACTCAATCAAGCGCTCAAAGGTTACCGCAGCATCAATCAGCGGGCCTTTGAGCAAATTCGTAGCGGAGGGCTGGTATTTACCTTTTCCTGTTCGCAGGTGGTGAGTCGCGACGATTTTCGCAAGGCCGTATTCACAGCGGCGGCCCTGGCCCGAAGAGAGGTCCGTATTCTGCATCAACTTTCGCAGCCTGCCGACCATCCCGTGAGCATCTACCATCCCGAGGGAGAATACCTCAAGGGGCTGGTGCTAGCTGTGCACTGATGGGCGAGCCATCAGGCACTACGCGAGTGATGTCGTTGAAGGTATAGATCCACGTCGTGTTTTTCGCTGGGAGTGAGCTGTTGGTAGATCCGCTCAAAGTAGGGCTTGCCTACGAAGTAGCAGACGATTTCGGGATCGCCAAAGCTCAGGTCGCGTTGGCGCAGGAGGCCCAGCATCATCGAGATGTAACTGCATTGGTGATATAGCGTGATTTCGGAGCCGCTGCCGGCGTTGGACTCGCGGCTGCGAATGCTCACCGTCAGTCCATCGACCACCGACCGTGGGCTCAGCCCCTCACTTTGAGGCAAAAAAGTCATCATTCTCTGCAAAAAGCTCTTGAAAGGAGCGACGTTGGCTCGAGCCTTCTCTCCGGTAGCGTAGGTCACCTTGCGGTCGGCATTTTGGACATACACCTCGCCATGCGTACGATGGTAGTAGCCGCGCAGTTCGTAGGGCGTGAGCACGAGGGTCAAGGGGTTGAGTGTCCCTTCGTATTGAGCTTGTCGCACGGCGGCGGTTTGGGGTAGCCATTGGCTTTTTACCACCACTTGCTGGCGCACCGAGTCATACCGTCCGTAGTGCAGCAAGAGATATCGGGCGTAAATTTTGTGAAAGGGGTCTAAGGTTTTGGCAGCAAGCTGAGCGTCAACGAAGGCGACTTTTTCGGCAGAAGCCTCGCCATTGCTGAGCAGGGCAATATGCTCGAAAATGCGGTCGAGGGCCTCATCCATGGCCTCAGCGTGAGGCGACGTCTCCTCGTCGGGAGCGATATGATGAACGCCCGCGCTGGAGGTGCGCAGCAAGCAGTTGCGCTGATAAAAGTTGAGCTCACCCAAGGTACCAAAATCTAGCCGCACACCGCCGTCGGTAGATGGCTCTCCTCGCAGCTCAACATATGCAGAAACCCGCAGCAGATTCGTAGGGCTCAAGGCATAGCGCTGTACGTGCTGATTGATAAAGGCTTCCATGCCAGTGAGTACCTCAGACTGGGCAAAAGTGGCACTCGGGCACCACACCAGCCAAAACGATAGCATCAAAAAGATTCGGAGTTGCATAGCTGTCGCAGTTGAAAATTGAGCAAAAGTCAAAGGGTTCGAGAGAAAATAGTTTCGTGAGTGAGCATTTCAAATTACCAGATAGGCCGAGCTTTGAAATACAAGGCACATGCCACCCAGATCCTTATGCATGAAAGATTTGAGGCAAAAATGGAGGCAATTTTTTCGACTTCCCTGTTACTCAATTTTTAGGGGTGGAAAAAGTCATTCTGGCTTGTGGCTTTCGTCTTTGATTCACATTTAGCTACTTTAGAAATTGCTTCAACTTGTAGCGTTTTGTTGAACCAGCGATTTCTTTCTTAAAATGGGAGATATTCTGTAGCTTTAGATAGGCTAGAGATGAACCCTCTAAGGAACGCTGAGAACATAAAACCCGGGAGCTTGCGCAGAGATTTTGTGTAAAGTCAAGGAAGGAAAGCTGAGCATAGCGGGCTATGCGAGGTTTTTTCTCCACGCGAAGTTGGGGTAAGGAGTCCCAACTGTCGCGGAAGATTTGCGCAAAAGATCAAGTAAGAAGGTAGGGTTATTTTTGACGCGTTCCTAAGCCAAGAATCACACCCAATTTAATCGGTAACTCATGCTAAATATTGTATTGTTTGGCCCCCCCGGAGCGGGCAAAGGCACCCAGTCTCAGAAGCTCATCGACGATTTTGACCTCATGCACCTGTCGACGGGTGATATGCTACGTGCTGAAAAAGCCTCTGGATCAGAGCTCGGCCAGCGCGTAGCGGCTATCATGAAGTCTGGGCAATTGGTCAGCAACGAGATTGTGATCGAACTGATCGCTAAGCGCCTCGACGGCAATCTTGAAGCTAAAGGCTTTATTTTTGACGGTTTTCCACGCACTACCGCCCAGGCCAAAGCCTTGGATGAGCTGATGCAGCAAAAAGGGACCGCGATCACCTGCATGATCAGCTTGGTCGTACCTGAAGAAGAACTGGTCGATCGCCTGGTAAAACGAGGCAAGGAGAGCGGACGTTCCGACGACAACGAAGAAACCATTCGCAAGCGCATCAGCGTTTATAATGCCGAAACGCTACCTGTGGCAGACTACTACCGCGCACAAAACAAGCTCAACGAAGTGCAAGGGGTGGGCAGCATCGAGGAGATCGGCGACCGAATCGCCGGTGTGCTCAAGGCCTACGCCTGATCAATGCTCTCCCACTCCGCTGACCCTGCTTGGCTGAGGCCAAGTGGGGCAATCTATTGAGTATACCAATCCTAGTGAAAGCAAAAACAGGCAGCTCAGGGGGCATCCGGTTGTGAGCCATTGACCTGCTGTCGTAAGAAGTTCATCGCTCCTTTCAGGGTCATACGGGCCAAAGGGGCCGTGCCGTGGGGAAGATGACGAACGATCGGATCGGCAAATCGGCCAAGGCCGAGTACCACCACCTCATGGCGCGGCAAGTCTATTTGCTCCTCAAGCTGTGTGGCCACCCATCTCCCCCAAGTCTTGACATCCCCTTGACCGAGGGCACTCATGGTCATGGTGTAGGGCTGCAGCTCCCGCTCGGCCGGGACCAGCCCATGCTCTGCCGATAGGATGAATATCCTGATGGGTTCATACTGCTGGGCATAGGCTTTGCCCAGCCGAAAAAACTCACTGCGATAAAGATCCCAGGCCGGAGCGGCGTAAGGAGCCTTGCGGTTGGCTGAACAAAGAAGCACAACCTTCTCCAGGGGAACGAGTTCAAAGTTCGCAGTCATTTGTTCGTAGTTGGAAGTAAATTTAGCCGCTTGGGCGGCCACTAGGTGAGCCAATATGAACGGGGGCTG
>CAYVAP010000272.1:0-6584 GCA_964449365.1 uncultured Bacteroidia bacterium | reverse complement strand
CTTGATGCTTTCGTAAAATTTGCGCACGTAGCCGGTGCCAGTCACAATCGCTTCAAAGTGCCGCAAATCCTTGCCAATCAGCTCGTTGGTGAAATGGTCGTACTCGTCGATGAGCAGATAGATAGAGTGGGTCTGGCGAATGGGATCCAGCGCGGTAAACAGCTTTTTGATCAGGGTAGTAGCGTTGTCTGCTTGCAAAATGGAGGTGGGATCCACCTGAGGCAGCAGGTCCGCATAGCGCTGCAAAAACACCTCGACACTCTCCCGCACATTGCGCAGGAAGCCGTCTCGCGTTTCTTCCCGACTGCTGGTTTCGATTTGCGAAAAATCAAGCTCCAGCACCAGGTAGCGATTGGCCAGCGGCGTGGGTTGTTCGCCCACAGCCAGGCCCCGGAACAGCCAGTCGAAGTCCTTGGCATGCTCCCGCCCGTAGTAGTGCGCCAGGGTCGAGAGCCAGAGGCTTTTGCCAAAGCGCCGGGGCCGCAGGAAGATCACGTAAGGCTCGCCCAGGCTTTCGAGCACGGGGAGGTAGCCCGTCCGGTCCTGGTAGTGGTAGCCGTCGCGCCGCAGGCGGGCAAAGTCGCTGATGCCGTAGGGGAGTTTCATGGAGGGTAAAGGTACGCAATCCCAGCTGCTGCTTCAACTCATCAGCGCCCTGGGACTTGGAATATCCCTGGCCAGCGCTGCTTGCTCAAAACTGCCGCACCCAACTGATCTTAGATACCAGCGCTTGTTCGCGTCGGTCCAGGTCCACCCAGTCGCTCTGGTTGAAGACCAGGTACACGAAGGAGAGGGGTTGATACTCCCAACTGCCGCGCAGGTTCCAGCGGCCCTGGCCATCGACGGAGTTGTACTGGTAAAAAATGGACAGTTGCAGGCGGGGGTTGTGAGCCAGGCGCAGTACACCCGTGATGAGGTGGGCATCAAGGTTTTGTTGGGCTATGCCCAGCCCGCGTAAGCGGTTGTACCCATAGCTGGCGCTCAAGGCCAAGTAGGGAATAGGGGCCACGCGTAGCCCCAAGGTGAGTTCTTGTCGCTGCCCGTCGTAAAACCCGCCCCATCGGAAGGAACCGCGCACGCTCATTTTGCGGGACTGGTCGGTGTTGAACGTAACGCTTTGCCGCATATAAAAATAATCTGCCTGTGCCATGGGAATGCCTAGGGGGGCAAAGTCAAAGTCGATGCGCTGCCAGGTGGGAAACAGCGCATATTCCAGGAAGCTGCCGTCTCGGAGAATAAGGTAAACCGGAAAGAGGTAAAGGTTGGCTTGCTGCAAGCCAAAGCCTCGGGAGGCATCGTGGTAAAGGTTGGCGAAAAAACCGGGATCCCAGCGGCGAATCCAGGGCAGCGACTTGGGCCGCCAGATCCAGTAGCCGCCGGGGCTGTGGTGGACTACGTTGCGCTGAAAGACGAAGCCCATCTCTGGGTTGTAGTCCTCGCTGATGAAGGTAGTGAGCCAGCCTGCGTAGTACCGGTTGGTGTTATTGCCTGCGAACAACCTGCCGGCCAGGCCCTGGGTTTGGTCCTCATGATCGCGAGAGGCACTGAGCAGATAAGAAATGGTCCACTCGCTTTGGGGGCGAATGAGGCCGTCCACGGTGAGGGTGCTGTTGTTTTGGCGGGGCAAGCCCAGGCGATCCGAGTTTTCGTCCAGCCGATGGGTGAGCATCGCACCCAGGTTGTTCTCGCGGCCATAGGTGCGCTGGTAGCGCAGCACGCCAAAGCTCGCGGCCCGAGACCGATCGGTCTCACGCTGATGCACGTAGAGGCCGGCCAGGGCCTGCTGCTCGCTGCGCTGGGTGTAGCGCAGCCCCGCGTCGATGGGGGCAGGGGCGGCATCAAACTCTCCTTGTAGCCCGATGCGCCGACTGAAAAAAGGGCGTAATACGCTTTGGTTGCTACCGGCCCACAGCCCTGAGTTTTCCAGGAAAAACTGCCGCTGCTCCGGAAAAAACACGTTGAAGCGCTCCAGGTTGTTGACGGCCCGGTCCACGTCGGCTTGGGCAAAGTCCGTGTTGATGGTCAGGTCCACCACTGTGCGGGGATCGATGGCCCATTTGAGGTCGCCTCCCGCTTTGAAGGACTGGCTTTGGCTTTGGTCGCGGCCGTTTTGCTGGACCTCGAACTGATAGAGGCCATAGGGCTCGATGCGCACGTTGGCCGAGGGGGGCGGCAACTCCAGCCCCACCAACTGGGCTGCATAGGTCATGCGATAGGCACTGAAGGCCTGCGGAATGGCCGGAAAGACCGTCTTTTCACCAGCCCGTCGCGCAAAGCGCAGCAGGGTAAAGCCCCAACTGACCTCTTCGCCGGGAACAACTGCATCGTAGCGCAATGACTGGAAAGGAATGGCCATTTCCACATAATATCCAGTATCGCTGCGGGTACACCTCACCTGCCATAAGGTATTCCACCCTTGGTCAAGCTGATTGCCGTTGAAGACCTGCAAGTCGCGCTGGTTGCCGTAAGGCGTGGTGAGAAAAGCCACGGCATATTGCTTCAGGTTTTGCGGGTCGAGGGCCAGGCCAAAGACGTCGTTCTCTCCCTCGTTGAAGTCCCGCCGCAGGTCTTGGGCCCGAACGCCCCTGCGCCCCATCGAATCGGCGCAGAAGGCCCCTAGGTAGAGGTTTTTGTCGTCGTAGAGGAAGCGCACTTCCGTGGGATGTTTGACCTCCCCACCCTGCCGGGGCTCGGTGCGAAAGAAGCCTTTTGCCGGATCAGCTTGCTGCCAGGCGCGCTCATCGAGTCGCCCGTCCACGCGCAGCTTGCCCACGAGGCGACTTGCCCGTACCTGTTGCAGCGATTCGGGGGGAGGAAAATTATCTTGGGCCTGGATCGGCGTAGCGCTTTCCCACATCAGCAGGCTCAAACCGGCTATTGCGGCGATGCGCTTCACCACGCCAGTTGGCTATCGAACCGCAACAGCACCCGCGTACTGCCCGCTTCGGCCACCGTCGGGCTGCGGTGCAACACGGCGGGGCCGTCGTTGGGTTCGTACATGGCCCCCTTGAGGATGGCCACTTCGAAGGGGGCGCACTGCTGCACTTGACTGAGGTCGCGCACCCGGGCTTCATTGTTGCGCTCGTGCATGGCCTCCCAGTTGACGTACTGGTCAGGCACCCACAGGGTACCCGGTCCCTGGTAGGTACACAGCAGGCGCAGCTCGATGGCATCGGTGTGGAAGAGGCGGCACATGTCGTGCTGCACCAGGCCAAAGAAGACCCGCAAGCGCGGCGAGGAGGCCAGGGCAGCAAAAGAGGTGGCCAGTTGCCCCACGTCGGTGCAGAGGTGATCGAATCCATCTTCGTGCCCGCGGCAAAAAGGCGATAAGTGATCGGCCAGGCGGTCGGCTACGTGGGTAGCCAACAGGCTCTCCTGCCAGGGTTCGGGCAATGCAGGGCGCTGGGTCAGCGTATCCAAGAACCGCACCACCGCATGGTCGGCTGGGCGGGGCCAGTGTACCAGGTTACAGTGGGGCTCACGGATGGCGGACATCTCGACCCAACTGTGGCCCAGGCGGTGCCGGGCAGAGGGAGACGTTTGGGTTGCTTTGCTCATGGGTCAAGTAGATAGTGAGACATTGAGATATTGAGAGCTGAGATTTGTGCTGCTCCGTCTTGAGCCTGTCGAAAGGAGCCTGTCGAAACACAACCAGACAAACGTACTGGCTATCAATACCTTTCTCTTTTGGTGTTACACGCTTTCTTTCGTGCAGGTACTTAAGAATAGAAAACGGGTTGGCATGCATCGGGGTCAAGCGCAGCAGTAGGGGTGCCCCGCAGGTGCACCTCAGATTCAGATGCGAAGGCGGACCTGTGGGCCGCCTCTACTACGCTGGAAAAGGATCACGCAAAGCTTGTCCGCGAGAGATGGCCTTTAGCTCACGCTCGGTGAGCAGGCAAGCATCCAGCTCGGCGCGGATGGCGGCCTCGTCCATGTCCTGCCCGATGAGCACGATCTCCTGCATGCGGTCGCCAAACTCCGCACTCCAGCGGCTTTCGATCACCTTCATGTTTTGCACGTAAGCAGGATGTTGCAGGCGCTGGGACAAGGTCATGCTGTCCCACCACACCCCGGCCTTGCTGGCCTCGACCGAATAGCCCGCCTGCGACCAGTTCCAGGCCACCTCGGGGCGCGAAGCGATCCAAAACAGTCCTTTGCTGCGCAGAATCTCTGGCCGCCAACCCGTGGTCACGTAGCGGTAAAAGCGATCGGGATGAAAGGGGCGACGCGCCCGATAGACAAAAGAGCTGATGCCATATTCTTCGGTCTCGGGCATATGCTCGCCGGCCTCCAGTTCCTTGATCCAGCCTGCCGACGCGGAAGCTTTTTCGAAGTCGAAGAGACCCGTGTCGATGATTTCTTTCAAGTCCACCTGGCTACGGGTGGTGCGGATGATCTTGGCGGTGCTGTTGAAGCTGCGGATCACGGCTTCCAGGTTGGCTACTTCCTCGGCAGGCACCAAATCGGTCTTGTTGAGGAGGATCACGTCGGCAAACTCCATCTGATCGGTGAGCAGGTTGACGATGGTGCGCTGGTCTTGCGCGTCGTCATTCAGCCCGCGCTGATGGATGGTGTCGCGGCTGTCGAAGTCTTTCCAGAAGTTGTAGGCATCGACCACGGTGACCATGGTGTCGAGGCGGGAAAAGCGGCGCAGGTCGATGCTGCCATCCTCGGTGGCGAAGGTGAAGGTCTGGGCCACCGGGATCGGCTCGGAAATGCCGGTACTCTCGATCACCAGGTAGTCAAAGCGGTCCTCGCGGGCCAGCTTTTCGACCTCGATCATGAGGTCTTCGCGCAGGGTGCAGCAGATGCAGCCGTTGGACATCTCGACCAGTTTTTCCTCGGTGCGCGAGAGCACATCCTGCTGCTCCACGAATTGCGCATCGACGTTGACCTCGCTCATGTCGTTGACGATCACGGCTACTTTGAGGCCCTGCTTGTTGTGCAGGATATGGTTGAGCAAGGTGGTCTTGCCGGCTCCCAGGAAGCCGGAGAGGACGGTTACGGGAAGTTTTTTCATGGGAAATGATTTTTGCAACACTATTGCAAAAATAGTCAATTATCCCCCACTTGCAACAGTGTTGCAAAAATTAGCGAAGGGTAGGTTCATGCTGGTTCAAGTCGAATGATTAGAAATGATCTTCAATGAGTTCTTTATTGGTGATGGCCAGGCCCTGATAGGCCACAGATCGCAAAGGCCGATGGTATTTCGGGACAGTGCTCGACTTAGTCAAAGGTAACCTTCTCCATAACCAGCCCTTGGAGGCATAACTGAATCTTTTGTCCGGTACGTGAGCCGGATAAGGCTACTTTCCTACTTGGTTTGGCGTTTAATGAGGAAAGTATCTTTTTCCTCATGTGAAACGCAAGTAATATGAAAACGCTTTTTCAGTTTCTGATCATTTTATCTCTATTTAGCTCAGGTTGTATCTGGATGTGGACTAAGCCAATCGACACGCTCCCCCCCGCTACGCAGGAAGGCGCCGAAACCCTGGGGTTTACGTTTGAAGATGGTACTGTGTGGGTACGGCATGGTTCTCCAGGAAGAACTATTATGGGTCCCGGGGCGCTTGAATGCGGGTATGAATCCTACTGGATCGACTCTGCTTTGTACCTTGATGTGTTTATTTCTGCCCATAGATACATGCGAAATGAAGGTGACACGTTGTCAGACCTGTATATAGCAGTCTCTCGCCTCCCTTTTGACGATTTCAGCCAAGAGCTTACGTTAGATAGAGATACTGACGAAGCTTTCCCAAGAGGCTTAGACTCTTTGGTTGCACCGCATGGATACGCAAGTTTTTCTACGAGCATTAGAGGTACGCTTGGCCCACTGATGTCCTTCCAAACGGATTCCCTCCATCCCGCAACCTTGAGGTTCACTGCCATAGATACCGTTGGAACAGATTCCACGCTAGGATTTTTGGCGGGCCTGTTCGAGATGAGCCTCTATAGTGAAGCGGAAGATTCAACTCTGCATATCCTTGATGGCCGCTTTGATGCGCAGGTTGACTGGTAGGCAGCCTTTGTTACTCCTCGCGCTTACGTCGGATTCCTATCCGCTGTGCCATACCCAGCCGGATACAGGATGAAAACCTCTCGATTCCTCTACATGCAATGCTGTTGCAAACATAGTTGCAGGATTTGCGATGGGCTGAGCCAAGCAGCTAGAAATGATCTTCGATGAATTCTTTATTGGCCACTGCGCCGGCCATATTTCCATTGGCTACGGCATTAGCTACCGATCGCAGGGGAGAAGCATTGTCGCCACAGGCATAAACTCCTTCGATGGTTGTTTTCTGAAAAGGGTCAACCTTCAAAAGACCATGTTCCGTTAAACCGCAACCTAGGGAAATTCCCGGATCGAATTCGGGGTCCGGGTTGGGATTTAATTAGTAACTTAAATGGCGAATGGTCAGTGTCTTGCTCAAGTTGAATTAGGCTGATTGTTCCATTTTAAAGCAGCATCTACCATCACTTCTTTCTAACTTACCGTTATGGCCCGAGACATCTACCATAGAATTGTCAAAACTGCTTTAATTGCAGATGGCTGGGAGATTACTGCAGACCCCTACCTACTT
>CAYVAP010000271.1:0-6620 GCA_964449365.1 uncultured Bacteroidia bacterium | reverse complement strand
TATATGCCCTCGACGTAGCCAGTGGCACCCTTCTCAGCGCATCCAATCCCCTGAGCGCCAGTCGACACCTGCGCTGCCTGCAATACAATCTCAACACGGATCAACTGCTGGGCCTCTATGCCATCCCTGATCCCGATACGCCGCAAGACCCGGTTACCATGCGGTTTTTTTACCATACCTACCTCGCCGAAATCGACAGCCTCACGGGCGCGGCCACCTTGATCAATGCCACCCCGGTGCTGAGCGGCTATGAGGCTTCGGTGGTCGTGGGTTCTAGCGACTTCGATCAATTCTCAGAGATACTGGTATCCAGTGTGATCGATGAGGCCGGGGTGCGTCGTCTGCTGCTGATCCAGGCGAGCAACGGTAGTCTATTGGCCAATGCTGCTTTTGGGCAAAGCGTCTTCGAGATCGCCTGCGACAATCACAACTATGCCCAGCAAGCCTACGATGGCAGCACCAGCCGAGGGATTGCCCAGCAGCCTAGCTTGGCGCTTGGGCCCAATCCGACCACGGATTTCGTCTCGATACGCCTACCCAATGTCGGTGCCGAGGGGGTGGTTCAGCTCCTGGACAGGCAGGGGCGTAGCCAGGGTCAGTGGCACTTGACTGCGCATCAACGCGAGCTTCGCCTTTCTATGGGAGAGCTGCCCGCGGGAGTATACCTGCTGCGGGTGCAGCGCGGCCATGAGCCCCCCCTGACCAGTCGCGTGATCAAGCGCTGACCATTCGGCTGATCTTTCAAAAGAAGGTTTGGGGATGGAAAGGAAAAGTGGCTTATTTGTGACTCAATACGTCTAATCCATGCTTCACCTCGTAGCTGCTATCACCTGGACTGTGAGTCCTACCATCGTCGACCTCGGGTTGCTGAGTCTCAGGTGGTATGGGTTGCTATTCGCTACCGGATTCGCGCTGGGATACTTTATCACTAAAAGGGTCTATCAAGAGACTGGGTACAGTGAGCAGGCATTGGATACGCTCTTGTGGTTTGTGGTGGGAGGTGCCATCATCGGGGCGCGGCTGGGGCATGTGTTTTTTTACAATTGGGACTACTACCGCCAGCATCTGCTGGAGATTCCGCAGGTGTGGCAGGGTGGCCTGGCGAGCCACGGAGGAGGCATCGGGTTATTTTTGGCGCTATGGCTATACAGCCGCTACGTAATCAAGCAGCCCATGCTCTGGATCACAGACCGACTGGCTATGTCAGTACCGCTGGCTGGTGCGTTTATTCGCTTGGGCAACCTGATGAATCACGAGATTGTGGGAGCCCCTACTGAGGTGCCTTGGGCTTTTTTGTTTACACGATACGAGTCAGTCCCTATCCCGCGCCATCCGGCCCAAATATATGAGGCCTTGGCGTACTTGCTGATTTTCGCCTGCTTATTTTTTCTATTTTGGCGAAGCGACGCTAGACAAAAGCCTGGTCTGTTGACGGGTTTGGTGCTCGTACTGATTTTCATCGCTCGCTTTTTGATCGAATTCGTCAAAGAAGTGCAAGAGCCATGGGAGATAGGATTGACGCTAAATATGGGGCAAATCCTGAGCATACCCATGGTATTAGCTGGCTTGGCCTTAATTTTTTACGCCAGGCAACGAAAGCAAGGGGAAGATTCGCCAAACAAACAATCAACCCAATCCGTTTAAAACTCGTACAAGAAAATGTGTGTGTTCCTTTTTTATTGACGGCCCGCCGCTAGGCGGGCGTCAATATTTTGGTACCTATGGGTATGATACCGGGGCAGCGCGGTTTCGGCACACAGTGCCTCACTAGCGCTTCTGGAATTAAGTAATTGACCATTTGGAATCATAAGCACTTCTGGACTTGAGTAATTGACCATTTGGAATCATATAAGCTCTTGACCAGCAGTACTCACCTATATGGACGGTCAGGGGTATAAGGGAAATAAGGGATAAGGGAATAAGGTATAAGGGAATAAGGTATAAGGGAATAAGGTATAAGGTGGTCAGGTACAGCATTTACCTGCTGGTGAGGCACTCTGTGCTGAAACCGTTCCTCTTGGCTCACTCAGTGGCCGCGCCCAGCGGCTATATTTACTTTTACCTGCGAACTTTCTACTCGTAACCAACCTTTGCCATGCCCCGCCCCCGCCAATTCGACGAAGAGGAGGTATTGCAACGCGCCATGGAGCTGTTTTGGAAGCAAGGCTATCGGGGCACCTCCATGGATGAACTGGTTAAGTATCTCGGTATCAGCCGGGCTAGCTTGTACACCAATTTTCGCAGCAAAGAGGAGTTGTTTCGGCGGGTGATCAAGCGGTATCAGCGCCAAAACCTGGACATGATGCGAAAATTTCTGGTCAAGCAGCCTTCGCCCTGGCAGGGGCTGCGGCAGTTGATGCAGATCAGTCTGCGGGAAAGCACCAACGATCCCGACCGGAAGGGTTGCTTTGTGGTCAATACTGTCGCTGAGCTATCGAGCCATCAGGGGGAGATTGTGGCCTGGCTGCTCGACCATCAGCAGTACTTCGAAGCGATCTACGCTGAGCAAATTCGTCTGGCACAGGCGGCAGGCGAAATTCCCCCTGAAACAGATGCGAAGCTGGCCGCGAGCTATCTGTTTACCCTGTACTGCGGGCTCAAGGTCGTTTCGCGCTATCACCCGGAGGAAGCACAGCTCGCGCAGGTCATCGAAATGGGGCTAGCTAGCATCCGCTCTGCGCCGCCATCGGCGGAATAAGACCCTCCCTGGCAGGTTCCATTTGTTCGCAGGCGGTAAACCTGTTACTTTGGGCATCAAATCGCAAGGCAAAGCTGGCCTAGCGAAGCATAAACCGCACATACGCGACAATCACATGGACTATCTCTTTTCTTTCCGCACCTGGCTAACCCTGGCCCTGGGAGTGAGCCTAATGATCATGAGCTGTGAGCAACCCGGCGAGGATAGCCCGTCGGATGCCCCTCAGGTGGTCAAAGACCAAGGCATGACTTCTGAGCCAGACCTGAAAGTGGGCTACATCAACTCCGTCGAACTGCTATCGCTGCTGCCCGAAGCAGTGGAAGCGGAAAAATCACTGCAAAACTATGCCGCTGGGCAGGAGGGTCGCTTTCAAAAGCTGGCCCAGCAATATCAGGAGAAAGTAGCGGATGCGCAGCAGCGCGGAGCCAGCATGACGCCCATGGAGCAGCGGGTAGCGATGCGCGAGATCGGCGAAATGGAACAGCAACTCCAGGAGATGCAGACAGGCTCACAAGAGCGCGTGGCCCGTCGTCGCGAAGAACTACTCTCGCCAGTATTGGCTAAGGCCGACTCCATCGTCAAGGCTGTGGCCAAAGCGCATGGCTATGACCTCATCTACGACGCGCCGGCGCTGATGTACGCTGACTCGGCCTTCAACGTGATGCCGCTGGTCAAAGAAGCGCTGGGCTTGACTCCTCCATCCGAGACCAACATCGATAGCGTGGCTCAGGATAGCAGCGGTAGCTGATCCGAGCCTGGACGACCTGCTCGCCCTACCCTCAATAGCGGGTGGTAAGGTTCTCGAAGCGCCTCACCACCCGCTCGCTTTTAGCTGATGGGGATTACTGCTTTTGAAACTTCACCGTCTGTTTCTGCCCTGCTAGCCAGAAAGAAGCAACGTAAGCGCCTGCGAGTAAGTCTGCCAGATCACGCAACTGGGCTTGCCCTGCCTGCACCGGCACGACGAAGGTCCGCTGCAGTCGCCCTCGGGCATCGTAGAGATAGACATTCAGCTCGGAGCGATCAGTGGGGCCTACCTCTAGCCGCAATTGATCCACCACGGGATTGGGATAGAGCCGAACGGCCTGGCCTGGCCTCGCTGACCCTACCGAAGTGGTGCCTTCCTGGTACACTCGCACGTAGTCTACCTCCATGGTGCTTTCGGTAAAACTGGGTTCGATGGTAGGTTCGATGGCGGTGTTGAGCAGCAAGTACTGCGGCGCATCGAAGGGCCAGGTAGCAGCGTCTCGTACTTCTGGCTCGTAGGTGTAATGCGCCACCCCATCTACGCTGAAGATCAGCTTTTCGGCTGTCCAGATCAATTCATAAACGTGAAAACCGCTCGAAGCGGTGGGAATGACCTGCCCCCCGTGGTTGATGGTGGCTCCGTGACTAGCGGGGGTGTGGGTGGCACTCTGCACGAAATTTTGGTTGTGGCCCCAGTGCTCCATGATGTCGATCTCGCCGCAGGCGGGCCAGGGGGTATCGCCATAGCCTTCCAGCAACCAATAAGCGCCGGGCTCATCGATGTTTTGACCCAGCATCCAGATGGCAGGCCAGGTGCCCACCCCGGTCGGTAGCTTGGCGCGCACCTCCACTCGGCCATAGGTAAAGGCAAACTTGCTGTTTAGCCGTGCAGAGGTGTATTCCTTGGTATGCCCCTGGTCGGTGTAGGTTTCCTTTTTGGCCACGAGGTGCATCACCCCGTCGGCGACGTAGCTGTTGGCGCTGCGGTCGGTATAGTGCTGAATTTCGCCGTTGTACCAACTGCCTCCGAGGGGCAATTCGGTCTGGTGAAACCATTTGGTGTCATCCAAAGGGCCATCCTGCTCAAATTCATCGGCCCACACCAATTCATCGAAACGCGTACCGTTGGGGTCTGAGCCATGGCCGATGGTGCCGTCGTAGGCCACCTCATCGAGGTAAGCGACCACCAGGTCGCTGTTGTCTTCGCCATTGACCTGAATCAACACCCGGTTGAAGTCGCGGCGCTCGGTGGGCGGGGGCGAGTCCGGGTTGAGATTGAGGTAGGGATCATGGTCAAAATCAAAGCTGACCGTCTGCCATTGATCCAGGCTGATGGGTTTGATGATTTCGCTTTGGGTGGACCAAGGCTCGCCTAGGGCACCGTCTTGCAGCTTGAGAGAGACTTGGTTGGGCTGGTTGCCGGTGAGGCCGTGGCTCGGCACGTAGATTTTGAACGAAAAGGTCTGGTGCTCGCTCAAGTCGAAGTTGAAAGGGAGGTCAAAACGCACATTGGCAAAGGACTCTCCGGTATCGTCGTATTTCAATACCGTGGCGGAAGAGTTGCTGGCATCAGCTACAGGGTTGGCGAAGGCGATATCCAGGCCGCAGTCGTCCCCAAACCAGGTGTCGATGGTCCCATTGCCCTCAAAATCATCGTGTACGGATAAGGCTTGTGCGTACCCAATCGCGCATAGCCCGCACAATCCGAGCAGGAGTAGTGATAGTTTTCGCATAAATGAAAAAGGATTGATGACGTATGTTTGAATTAATATGTTTTGTTTTTCGCTGGAAACCAAGTATTTCTTGAGAAATTTGAGTCGAATCGCATTCTACTGGACATGCGCCTTTGGTGCGCTCGTTTTTTGACAGGATGGGCAGGATGGGCAGGATGGGCAAGAATGGGCAGGATGGACAAGATTAGACAAGAAGGAACAAGAAGGGACAAGAAGGGACAAGAAGGAACAAGAAGGAACAAGAAGGAACAAGAAGGAACAAGAAGGAACAAGATGGGGCGGGATGGGCAAAATTAGCGAAATGGCTTTTAGGTGCTTATGATCGTGTGAATGCTGAAATTCTGTCCAAATGGATCGATAACGTTCAGTAGCATGGTCGAACGGAACCCACGCCTTCAAGATCAGTACAGATAAGTATGAAACCAATGATGCTACGCTCCTTGGGCGGGATCGCCCTGATCGGCTTGCTGTCGCTAGCTGCACTAGGCTTGTCTAGCCCCCCCGGCGATGCCGCCGAAAATTATCAGAGGTATTGCGCCTCCTGCCACGGCGAGCAGCTCAACCGCTTTGTTGCCGAAGAATGGAAACACGGCAAAGCTTGGCATGAAGTCTATCGATCCATGGCTCAAGGCTACCCCGACGGCGGCATGCCCGCTTTCGATACCACCTTCACCGACAAGGAACTAGCGGAACTGACCGACTATATCCTCGAAGGCATCGAAAATAAGACCAAAGCAGAGATCGAGCAGCAGAGGCCAGATTTTAGCGGCGTGATCGAATCAGAAGATCTCGCCTTCCGGCTCGATACTGTTGCCGCAGGCACAGGGCTGCGCATTGCCTGGGGGCTGGCTTTTTTGCCAGATGGTAGCCTGCTCATTACTGATCGGGGAGGAACCTTGTTTCACCACCGGGCTGATCGGGGACTCCATAAAATCGAGGGGGTGCCCAAGGTGCGAGCCAAAAATCAGGGCGGCTTGCTCGACGTGGAGCTCCACCCTGACTTTGCTCAGAATCGGTGGGTGTATCTGTCATTTTCCAAGCCCGCTGAGCAGGGCGATGACAACACCACTGCGGTGCTGCGGGGTCGCCTGCAAGGAAACCGACTAGTCGACACCAGCCTCATTTTTGAGGCCAAGCCTTATGTCTCCACCCGGCATCACTATGGCAGCCGCCTGGTATTTGATGGTGAGGGCTACCTGTACATCAGCGTGGGAGACCGGGGCCGCCGCGACCAGCATCCTCAATATCTGAGCAATTATCCTGGCAAGATCCACCGCCTGCACGACGATGGTCGCATTCCCCATGACAATCCCTTTGTGGACCGGGCAGGAGCCGTCAGCTCCATTTGGTCATACGGCCATCGCAATCCGCAGGGCTTGGCGATTCATCCCGAGACGGGCGCGCTCTGGATCCACGAGCACGGCGCGCGCGGCGGCGACGAG
>CAYVAP010000270.1:0-6637 GCA_964449365.1 uncultured Bacteroidia bacterium | reverse complement strand
CAGCTTGCCGATATAGTAGGTGCGCATGCCTTTGCTTACTTCCTCCACCTCTTCGATCAAATCTACCACTGCCTGCAATTCCTCCCGCATCGCACCGATCAATCCGATTGTTTTTTTCATGTTCTGATTTTGAGTGAGCCAGCGTAAATTACCCATCCCTCGCAAGAATCAAAACACACCCAGCAAATCAGCTCTCTGCGGCTCTACTGCCGCAGACAACTGTGATGCTGATATCGAGGGCTTTTTCCGCCCCGGATTTGTCAGCCGCTTGCAGCGCAAAGGTGAGAGAGTGGTGGTCGCTCTTCTGGTCTAGCATCGTCTGGCTCGCCCAGAGTGGCGCGATTCTCCCCTAGGCATTCGTTTCGCGGTGTAAAATATCAGGGGCATAGGTGCTTCTGCCTTTATGGCCCCTATGCCCCTTTCATATAGTTGAGCCTATTTCTCCCATATCGCTCACGTCTCACCGCTGCTATCCCTGTCGGCTCTCCTGCTTGGGCTGGGTCTGCCCGCTGTGGCCATTGCTGGCCTGTCCGTTGGGGGAAGGCGCATCCTGGGGGGGATTGTCTTGGCTGAAGCGATCGGGGTCGGCGCTGAAGCCCAGCTTCTGGCGCAGCCAGCGCTCAAAGCGCTTGACCTGGTAGTACAGCACCGGCACTACCACCAGCGTTACCAGCGTGGCGAAAGTCAAGCCAAAAATCACCGAGATGGAAAACGGACCCCAGAAGGAGGCGCTGTCGCCGCCGAAGAAGATCTGCGGGTCGAGGTCGCTCAGCAAGGTGCCAAAGTTGATGTTGAAGGAGAGGGCCAGCGGCACCAGCCCCAGCACGGTCGAGCTGGCCGTGAGCAACACGGGTGTGAAACGCGTCGCGCCTCCCTCGATCACCGCATCGCGCAGGCTGTAGCCGTCTTTGCGCAGGATCTCGATGAAGTCCAGCAGAATAATGCCATTGTTGACCACGATCCCCGCCAAGACCACGATGCCCACCCCGGAGAGCACCACCGAGAAGTCCATCTGCGCGATGGCGTGGCCCAAGAAGACCCCAATGGTGCTCAACAGCACCTGACTCAGGATGATGATCACGTTGCTGAAAGAGTTGAACTGGGTAACCAAGATCATGAAGATCAGAATGATGGCCGCAGCAAAAGCCCCTCCCAGGAAAGCGCCTTCTTCAGCTTGGTCTTTGGTTTGACCGCCCACCTCGATATCGATTTTACCTTGCACCCGGCCATCGTTCTGAAACTGGCCCACCCAGTAGTCCACCTCAGCAAAGACGTCATTGACGTTGTCCTCGCTGAGGACGTTGGAGGTGATGGTTACCGATTTTTCTAGCTCGGTGCGGTTGATGCCACCGTAGGCCGAGCTGAGGCGCACACTGGCTACCGATGAAATGGGCACGGACTTGACGCCTCCCGTGGCCTGATCGAGAAAGGTGATCCGCATGTTCATCAGGGTGTTGATATTATTGCGGTAACTCTCATCCAGACGCATCAGGATGTCGTACTCGTCTTCCTTATCTCGCAGGGTCGACACCTCTTTACCAAAGAGCGCAGTCCGTAGGGTGGTGCCGATCTGGGAACTGCTAATACCAATTTCGCTGGCCTTTTGGCGGTCGATGTCGATGAGTAGTTCGGTACGCTTTTCATCCACATCCCATTTGAATCGCTCGATGCCGGGTATGTTGAGCGAATCGAGGTAATTGAACAAGCCCCGACTGGTGGCCATCAAGTCGCCAAAGTCTTCGGAAGTAATCAGGATCTCGATAGGGGCCGATCCGGGCGGGCCGTTTTGGTCTTGCTCGACGGTAACCTTGGCTCCGGAGAGGCCGCCTTGTACGTTTTCGCGAATTTCATCTAGGATCTTAGAGGTCGAAGCGCCATCGCGCTCTTTGGAGCCTACAAATTCGATGGAAATTTTCGACTTGTGGGGCGCGGCCCCTCCCTGGCTGAGGCTGTTGGCGTCGCCTGCGCCCACGGCTACATTGGTGATCACCGACTTGACCAGCGGGTTGTCTTGGCCGATCACTTCGTACACTCGATCTTCCAAGATGCGGGTTATCGAGTCTGTTACTTCGATGTCGGTGCCGTTGGGCAGTTCGTTGTAAACGTAGACGAAGTTGGGTTCTGATTTGGGAAACTGCACCACCTTGAGGTCATTGGCCCCAATCAGCACCACGGTGAGAATGATTACGCCCAATACGCTCAAGAAAACCACCGGCGGATGATCGACCGAGTATGCCACCAAGCCGCGGTAGGCGTTTTTGAGGCGGGGGATCCCCTCCCATTGGAACCACTCGATGGCAAAGCGCAGGGCGTAGTTGTACAGCACCACGAAGCCTGCCATGAAGAGCAGGAAGTTGCCGAAGGATGGGCTGTCGCCCACGTGAAAAAGAATGCCGATCACCGTCATCGCCCCAAAGTAGAGCCAGGTCTGCTGGTGGTTGATGGGCTGGTTGGGCTCTTTCTTTTTCATGAACGACACCGCAAAAACCGGGTTGATCACGTAGGCCACAAAGAGGGAAGCAAAAAGGGTAATGATCATCACCACGGGCATGAAACCCATGAATTCACCTACCGGACCTGGCCAAAAGAGCAGCGGCAAGAAGGGACACACCGTGGTGAGGGTACCAGAAAATACCGGCGCGATCACCTCACCGGCAGCCTTTTTGGCGGCTGGGACGATGGGCATGTTTTCTTCATTGTAGAGGCGGTAGGTATTTTCGATCACCACGATGGCATTGTCTACCACGATGCCCATGGCCAGGATGAAGCTAAAGAGCACGATCAGGTTCATGGTAAAGCCCAGGGTCGGCAGGAAGGCAAAGGCGATGAAGCTCGACAGCGGCACGGCCAGGCCCACGAAGAGCGCATCGCGTACTCCCATAAAAAACATCAGCACCAGGGTCACCAGGATGAAGCCGATGATGATGGTGTTGATCAGCTCCGAGAGAGTGTTGCGGGTGAGCTGCGATTGGTCGCCCGAGATGATGACATCGACGTTTTCGGGAAAGCGCTCGCCTTCGAATTCGGCCAGAATGGTCTTGATCTCATCGGAGGCATCGACCAAGTTCTCACCTGCTTTTTTGATCACGTTAAGGGTCAGTACCGGATTGGCATCCAGACGGGCGTAGGATTCTTTGTCCTTGAAGCCGTCTTTGACCTCGGCCACTTCACGCAGGTAGGCGGTGGCCCCGCGATTGGAGCGTACCACCAAGTCGAGGATTTCCTCGGCAGATTCGAATTCGCCATTGACCCGCACGGCGACCTTTTGCCGATTGATGTCGATCTCGCCGCCAGAGATGATCACATTCTCGTTGGCGATGGCGCTCTCCACGTCGCCCAGGGTCAAGCCCTTGGTTTGCAGGCTATAAAGATCGACGTTGACCTGAATTTCGCGCTCAGGTGCCCCCACCAGATCGACCCGCTTGATCTCGCCCATGCCTTCGAGCTCTTCCTGTAAGTCCTCCGCGACGCCCTGGAGGGTGACGTTGTCATACTGCCCGGTCACGTTTAGAAACATGATGGGAATCTCCGAAAGGTTGATATCGACCACCTCGGGATCACTGTGCAGGTCGCTAGGCAACTCGCTCTTAGCGCGGTCTACCGCTTCCTGCACCTCACGCTTGGCCTCGTCGAGATCTACGTCAGTTTCAAATTCGACAAACACCGAGGAGAAGTCCTGCACCGAAGTCGAGTTGATCTCCTTGATGCCTTCGACCCCCTTGAGCTCCTTCTCGATCTTACGGCTGACCAGGTTTTCGATGTCGCTGGCGGAGGTACCCGGGTAAGGCGTGGAGACGTAGATTACCGGCCACTGCACCTCAGGAAAGTTCTCCTTAGGCAGCGTGTTGAAGGCCACCATACCCGCCACCGCGATCACCAGCGTCAGCAGATAGACGGTGATGCGGTTGTCGATGGCCCAAGAGGAGATAGGGAATTCTTTGAAGTTGTATTTTTTCATGAGATGTTTTAGATGGTTAGAGGCGAAAAGCGAGAGGCGAGCGATCCGCATTCTTATCTCGCTTCTCACAGCGCAGCGGTCTCAAATCTCACAGCACAGCGGTCTCAAGTCTCGCAGCACAGCGGTCTCACTGCTCCGCCATTTTTTCTCCCGTCAAATTGACTGACTGTCCATCGCTGAGGTTGTTGTATCCTGCGATGATGAGGCGATCGCCGGGTTGCAGTCCTTTAGTGATCGCGACCTTGCCATCGTAGGCGAGGCCCGTCTCGATGACGCGGCGGCGCGCCACGTAGCCATCGGTGGTTTCTTCGGCCACATAGACAAATGAGCCGTCGTCTGATTGCTGCACCAAGCTTTGAGAAATGACCAGGGCATCGTCGAGGGTGCGGTCGTTGATCGCCAACTGCCCAAACATATTGGGCTTGTAGTCCTGGCTATTGGGCAGTGCGACCTCCACCTCGAAGGTGCGGTTGGTCGCATCGATGGTCTGCCCGACGCGCTTGATGCGGGCCTTGAAGCGGCGCTCCAGGACAGGAAAGCGTACCTCTACCTGATCGCCCCGGCGTACGTAGGGCGCATAGGCTTCCGACAGATCGGCCACCAGGCTCAGCGCAGAGTTATTCACTAGGCGAAAGACTGGCTGCCCAGGCGCGACCGTTTCTCCCTCTCGCGAAATAATCTGATCGATGGTGCCGCTCATGGGGGCTTTGATCGCTGTCAAATCCTGCTGTTCCTGGAGGGTTTCGAGGCGTCGCTCCAGGTTTTCCTTCTGGTTTTTGGCGCTCAGATACTGCACTTCGGTACCAATTTCTTTTTCGTAGAGATTTTTTTGCTTCTCAAACATGATGGTGGCCAGCTCCAATTGGGTCTTGACTTCCTCGATGTTGCGGCGAATCACGGCATCGTCGATGCGGGCTAGCATCTGCCCTTTTTTGACGACTTGCCCTTCTTCTACCGACAGGCTGGTAAGGCGTCCGCTGCTCTGGGAGCTGACCGTTACATTATTGTCAGTGGCCACCTTGCCCTGCACCTCGACATAATGCTCAAAGCGGCGGGGCTGTAGCTTTTCAGTGGTGATCGCCACTGTCTTGGTGGCCTTGACCGCCGTGGGGTCTTCTTTGGCGATTTCTTCTTCCAACTGGCTGATTTCTTGATTCAGGGCCAGCAGCTCAGATTTTTTCTGCTTGAGGCGCTCGCGTTTGGCCTCAATGCTATTGGCCGGGCGCTCGCCCCCGCAAGCGATCAGCAGCAGGCTCAGCAGCAGGGTAATGATGGTAACTGGTTTCATGTATGGTAGGTGAGAGGTATTAATGAGATATTTAGAGGCAAGGTCAGTGGTCAATGGTCAGTATGGAAGAGGGTGGTCAGGGGTGATCAGCAGGGTGATCTAGGTGATCAGCAGGGTGATCTAGGTGATCGGGCTTCCTATCTCGCAGCGCAGCGGTCTCGCTTCTCGCAGCGCAGCGATCTCGCTTCTCGCTTCTCGCAGCGCTCTCGCTTCTCACTTCTCGCAGCGCAGCGGTCTCGCTTCTCGCTTCTCGCAGCGCTCTCGCTTCTCACTTCTCGCAGCGCAGCGATCTCGCTTCTCACTTCTCGCAGCGCAGCGGTCTCACTTCTCGCTTCTCGCAGCAATCTACTCGTGATACTGACGAAATGCCCCCACAGTGCGCTGGTACTCAGTTTGCGCGAGTAGGTATTCCAGCAGAGCGGCGAGGTAATTGGCTTCGGCTTCGTTGAGTTGAGATTCAGCTTCATTGACTTCGAGGCTGGATCCTACCCCTTCTTTGTACTTCGTGCGCGTGGTTTGGTAGACATCCTGGGCCAAGTCGCGGGTTTGTTCGGTAGACTGAAGCGAGGCGTAGGCGTTGCGCAGCTCGGCGCGGGCTTGCTCGACCTCGAGCTGATAAGATTGCTGAAACTGCTCGAATTGATTATCGATCTTACGCAGCTCCAACTGCGATTGCTGCATCTGCCGATGCTTGCGCAGGCCATCGAAGATGGGCACGTTGACGGTCAGGCCTATCAGGGCGACATTGAACCAAGTACCTACGAGGTCAAACGCTTCGGTAGCCTCATCTTCTAGTCCTTGGTACTGCCGCTGATAGCTGGCCGAGAGGTACACATTGGGCAGATAGCCCGAGCGGATGCGACGATAGTCGAAGGCTTCCAATTCGCGCTGGCTTTGCAGCAGGAGATAATCGACGCGATTGCTAGGATCAGCGACATACTCCGTCAGGAATGTACTGGGACTTTCCAGGGCCATCTGCTCGGGATCGGCGTCGAGGGTGAGCTGGTCTTGTAGGGGCATACTCATCTGAAACTTGAGCAATTGACGCGACACCTCAGCCATGCGAGCGGTTTTTTGGCGCTCCAGGCGCAGGTTGTTGCGATTGATGCGCAGGCGATCGACGTCAATTTTTTCGACGAACCCCTCATCATAACGACCTTGAGTTTCTTCGAAAAGCTTTTCTACCCGAGCGATGTTGGCGTCTAGCACCTTGAAGCGCTCCTGCACGATCAGGGCCTGGTAGTAGGCTTGGCTCACCTGATAGGCGGCCTCCTCGCGGCTGCGGTTGAGTTGGCGATGAGATAGCTCCCGGTAAGCCCTGGCGGCCTTGACTCCAATGGAAAAGCTCCCGTCAAAGACCATCTGGCTCAACGAAGCCCCCAAGTTGGCCT
>CAYVAP010000269.1:226-6638 GCA_964449365.1 uncultured Bacteroidia bacterium | reverse complement strand
AGGGTATAAGGTGGTCAGGCACAGCGTTTACCTTCCGTTCCTCTTGGCTCACTCAGTGGCCGCGCCAAGCCATCACGTCGGCGCTTGGACCGCGTAGCGGTCAAACCTTGGTAGCATGGGGTAGACGCCACTTGAGCGACCTTGGAAAGGTCGAACCTCTCCTGGTGGCCCAGACGCTTGGGGTACGACCCCGCTGGGGTCGGCCCGTGTGGCGCGGGATCTATGCTACCAAGGTTGAACCCCGCTGGGGTTCAGCTCACCTATGTGAACGGGGCATAGGGGTTATAGGGGCGGGGGCTTCGGCACAGGCCAGCCCCCCATATGGGCTCACTCAGAGGTTGCACCTGCGGGGCAACCCTGCGGACTCTCCATTACGAATGACTGATCGCGAATTTCGAATTCACCCCACGAGTACCCCCAAACTGATTACTAAACCGAAACCTCTTCCTGCTCGCTGTTTTCTACGGCGGCATACTTCTCGATAGCCCAGAGTGCAATCCCGCCACCGATCATCAGCCCCACGGCGATGATGGTATTCAGGTCGGTGAAGTCTGGCAGGTGCCAATGGGCGTAGCCTTTGAGGACGGGCTCGCCTTTTTTGAGGATGAGGTCGCCGGCGTTGGTTTTGAGGAAGACCTTGTCTTTCCAGGGCCAGATGATGGCCAGCGAGCCGAGGATAAAGCCCGTCATGAGGGCAATGGTCTGATCGCGATAGTGCTTGAAGACCCAGTTGAGCACCTGGGCAAATAAGATCAAACCTAGCCCTGCCCCAATGGCCACTGGTAGTAGGATGCTCAGGTTGAGATCGCTCACTGCGTCGAGCATGATGAGTTTGTAATTACCCATCAAAATCAGCACGAAAGACCCTGAGAGCCCTGGCAAAATCATGCTGCACATGGCGGCTGCGCCACAGAGCATGAGGTAGACGAAGCCTTCGTTTTCGGTGCCAGGTTGCAGGAAAGTAACCGTCAGGGCTGCGCCCAACCCTAGCAGAAGCGCCAGCCCGGTAACGGCGTTCCACTGCTTGACCGTGCGCCCTACCGATACGATCGACACCAAAATCAGCCCGAAGAAGAAGGCATAAAGCCAGACCTCGTACGCGGGATTTTCGTGCTCTAGCATAAATTTGAAAAGCCGGGCCAGCGAGACGATGCTCGCGCCTACCCCCGCAAATATCAGGGTGAGAAAGGTCCCGTCGATGTGGGTCCAAAATTCTTTGACCTTGCCTTTGAGAAGAAGCCGAGCGGCAGAAAGGTCGACCGATTTGATCGCAGCGATCAGGCGATCATAGATGCCAGTGATCAGGGCCATGGTGCCTCCTGACACGCCAGGAATCACATTGGCGGCACCGATGATCATGCCTTTGAGAAATTGGGCTACCTGCTGTTTCATGGCCGCAAACATACGAAAAAAAGTTCACCGCGGTGAACGATGTTAGCCAACGGTCATTTTTACCCCCTCAGTTGGGGAGAGGTGGCTGGGCCCGGCTCATCTCTTTCTATCCTTTGGCGGCTGAGAAGGCGTTAGATTCGTGCGGCTTCTGCGTTTTCGATTGTGGGGAAAGGACCGTATCTTTCGGGAGCTGAAATGATTGGTCACGTCGAACCATGAACGCCAAAGCTCAACTCGTCGCCCTATGCGTGTATCGCTGATCACGGTGGCCTACAATGCCGAGCGGCACCTGCGCCACTGTATCGAATCGGTGCTGGCTCAAGATCATCCTGAGATCGAATACATCATCGTCGATGGAGCCTCGACCGATGGCACCCTCTCGCTGATCCGTAGCTATGGTGATGCCATCGCCAAGGTCGTATCCGAGCCCGATCAGGGCATCTACGACGCGATGAACAAAGGCATTCGGCTCGCGACCGGAGATTTGATTGGCCTGATCAACGCAGATGACTTTTACGCGCATGCGCAGGTGATCAGCCAGGTGGTGGCGGCCTTCGCTGAGCACAAAACCGACACCATTTTTGGCGACCTAGTGTTTGTCGAGGAGGGCGACCTGGACAAAGTCGTGCGCTACTATCCCGGCAAAGGCTTTCACCACCGGAAGATGCGACGCGGGATCATGCCCCCGCATCCGACTTTTTTTGCCCGGCGGGGCATGTATGAGCAGTATGGCTACTTCGATGAGCACTACCGCATCTGCGCTGACTTTGACCTGATGCTACGCTGGTTTTATCATCATGAGGTGAGCTACCAACATTTGCCTACGATCATGGTGAAGATGCGCACCGGTGGAGCCAGCACCAAGGGGCTGCATAGCACCCGCCTGATCAACCGCGAAATATTACATTCGCTGCGCAAAAATGGCATCCCCTCCAACCTACCCCTGATCTATTCAAAGTATCTGACCAAAATATTCCAGCTAGTGAAAAAACCGGTTTGACCGCTAGCCAGGCATTTTGGACTGGCAGCGTAGCCCGCGAGCGGAGTCGGCAGGGTTTTGGCTACCTTACAACTCAGTACAAGTTCGAAGTTTGTCGTCAGTCGTTCGTGGTTAGATTAGCTGATGCACAGCTTATAGATATTGAGCAATCGGCCACAGACTACTGGACATCATCCACTCAGACAGAATTTCAAGATTCACAGGATCATAAGCACTTGAAAGCTATCTTGTTAATCTTGTCCAAAAACGAGCGCGCCAAAAGCTCCTGTCCAGTAGAATGAGTCGGTCATTCGAGATTCGCGTGAGATCCTGATCAGTAGCGCCTTAAATTACGAATGAATGATCACGAATTTCGAATCAAACCCACTGGGGCTTCGTCCTATCTTTCCATCCTGATTTATCCATCAAGCAACAGTTTTTTCATGGCTAAGATTCTGATCACCGGCGGCACGGGCTACATTGGCTCGCACACCGCCATCGAAATCCTCGCTGAAGGTCGATACGAGGTTGTTTCTATCGACAATTACTCCAATTCCAACGCTGAGACCGCTGATCGAGTGGCGCAAGTCACAGGCCAATCACTCCACAACTACACGGTGGATCTCTGTGACCTTGCCGCCCTGCGCAGCGTATTCGAAGCAAATCCCGACATCGAGGCGGTCATCCACTTTGCGGCCTTCAAAGCGGTGGGCGAGTCGGTCGAGCATCCCTTGCGCTATTACCACAACAATTTCGAGTCGCTGGTCAACATGCTGAGCTGCTGCGAAGAATACGGGGTGAATCGCTTCATCTTCTCTTCTTCCTGCTCCGTCTACGGCAACATCGACCAACTGCCGGTAACCGAAGAGACCCCCACCAGCGTCACGGAGTCGCCCTATGCCGAGACCAAGCTGGTCGGTGAGCGCATCATTCAGGACTTTGCCCGCATGAGCGAAAAGGTCCAGTGCATCGCCCTGCGCTACTTCAATCCTGTCGGGGCGCACGAATCTGGCCTCAACGGGGAAGATCCTATCAACAAGCCCAACAACCTGGTGCCCGTCATTACTCGCACGGCCTGCGGTATAATCCCGCAGATGACGGTCTTTGGGGGCGACTACCCCACCCGCGACGGCACCTGCATCCGCGACTACATCCACGTAACCGACATCGCCATCGCGCACCTGCGCGCGGTCGACTATCTGGTCGAGGGCAACCATGAGGCCCAATATGAGCGCTTCAACCTCGGCTCAGGCAACGGCGTAACCGTGCTGGAGGCCATCGAAGCTTTCGAGAAAGTATCGGGCGTAAAGCTCAACTACGTAGTAGGTGATCGCCGTCCCGGCGATGTGGTGGCCATTTACTCCGACAGCTCCCTGGCCGAACAAAAGCTGGGCTGGAAAGCCGAGCGCGACATCGAGACCATGATGGCTTCTGCCTGGAAGTGGCAGCAGCACATCAACGAGGAGCGGAAGGTGACGCAGGGATGAAAGGCGAGAAGAGAGAAGTGAGAGGCGGGAAGCGAGAGGCGAGACTGGGACCGTCTGCATCTCGCGGCAAAGCGGTATCGCTGCTCGCTTCTAACCCTCACTCTATGGCATCAAGTTTGACATGCTTGCCGCAGCATTTCAAGAGAGATAATCAACAACCATTTCACCATCCATGTTGGCAGTGTTGACCCGAAGGCTGCTCCCCGGCCTTGTGTGTGTAGGACTCAGCTTGTGCGGCTTGCAGGCACAGCCCAACTCTGATCTGATACGAACTTCAGACCGATACCCCTTCATTCGCAGCGACCGCAACTACGTAGACAATCACGTGCGAGGGCTGCGGCATTTTTATCATCGACTGGAAAAACTGGAGACGGGCAGGATCCGCACGGTAAACATCGTCCATATCGGCGATTCTCACATTCAGGCGGATTGGTTTTCAGGTCAGGTGCGGCTCGAATTGCAGCGCCGCTTTGGGTCGGCAGGACGGGGCTTGGTATTCCCTTACAGCGTAGCCCATACCAATAGTCCTACCGACATCCACAGCTACTCCAGCGTAGACTGGCAGGTGCAGCGCAACGTGACCAGCAATCCCAAGCTACCCACCGGGGTAAGCGGCATCACGCTGCGCACACGGAGCCCCGATTTTGGGCTCAACCTGCGAATCGACGACGGACCAGAGGGGCTAGACTATAGCTTCAATAAAGTAACCCTCTTCACCGGCAAGAGCAACGATCACTTCGATCTGCTGGCCAGTACGCGCCCCTTTAGCCCAGCGGAGGCCGACGGGAAAAACCACGTCTTTCCTATTACCCTGTCGGCACGGGCTATCAACGACTTTACCACCACGGTCTATTTGCCCCAAACCACGCGCGAGTTGTACCTGCGCGCTCGTCCCACTTCGGGGCTACAGCAGCAGGCCACCTTGTATGGGCTGGTGCTGGAAAATTACAACCGCTCGGGCATCCTCTACCACATGATCGGGGTGAATGGCGCTCGCTATGAGCACTACGCCAACTCTAACTACTTCGCCGAACAGTTGCAGGCGCTACAGCCCGATCTGGTGATTTTGTCATTGGGGACCAATGAGACGGTGTGGGGCTTCAATGAGGAGCGGTTCTTTCAAGAAGTCGATCAATTGGTACACCGCATCGAGCAGTACATGCCGCATGCGGCCATCGTATTTACCACCCCGCCTGATGCCTACCGGAGCGGCAGCAAAGTAAATCCAGCGGTGAACCGCTGTCGTGAGGTTTTGCTCAATTATGCCTTTGGCAATGACCTGGCGGCGTGGGATCTTTATGAAGTAATGGGCGGCACTGGCTCGGTAAACGACTGGTACCTCGCTGGGCTGGCTGGCCGCGACCGCCTGCACTTTACCAAATCGGGGTACGAGTTGCAGGGCAAGCTCCTTTCGCAAGCAATCTTGTTAGGATATGATACTTACCTCGCTGGTCGATGATGCGTGGTCCTGGCTACTAGATTTTCTGAGCTACCATCCCGAGCGCCCCATGATGTTCAACACGGGGGTGTTTTTGGGGACTTTCCTAGTTTTTCTGGGAATATACATCTCGACGGCCAACCGCAAGACGGTGCGAGTGGCCTACGTAACGCTGTTTTCGCTGTTTTTTTACTACAAGGCCAGTGGGATATACTTTTTACTGCTCATCCTCTCGACCCTAATCGACTATACCTTTGGGCTGCTGATCTACCTGCATCATGGCGAGGAGACGCCCTACCGCCGTAAGCGCCTCTACGGAGGGCTGCATGCCCGCGTGATCGACCTGGATACCTGGTTTGCGCCAGGCCCGCAGCAGCTCAATCTCCGCGATTTCAACGCGGCTCTCTCCTGGCTGATTCATCACTTGGGGCGACGGCTGCAGCCTGCCTTCGAATGGCTGATCACGAACCTGGATCGTTTGCTCAGTCGCTTCATTGATCCGGCGGAGCGGCGGCGACGGCGGCGAGCTTTTCTGGTCATGAGTCTGGTGGCCAACCTGGGGTTGCTGGTGTATTTCAAGTACACCAATTTTCTCATCACCACCCTCAACACCTTCCTGGGCGATCCGCTCGATCCGGTCAACATTTTCCTACCGGTGGGGATTTCTTTCTTCACCTTCCAGACCATGAGCTACACCATCGACATCTATCGGGGCAAACTGGAGCCGATCGACAACATGATGGACTTTGCCTTTTACGTGAGCTTTTTTCCGCAACTGGTGGCTGGACCCATCGTGCGAGCCTCAGACTTCATCCCGCAGATTCGGGCCGAGCTGAATGTCTCTCGCGAAGATATCGGGCGGGCGCTGTTGCTGATCGCTTCGGGAGCCTTCAAGAAGCTGGTGATCTCGGACTATATCTCGGTCAACTTTGTCGAGCGGATCTTCGAATCGCCGGGGCTGTACTCGGGCTTCGAAAATCTGATGGGCGTCTATGGCTATGCCCTACAAATCTACTGCGACTTCTCAGGCTATACCGACATGGCCATCGGCATCGGGCTGCTGATGGGCTACCGCCTGCCGCTCAATTTTCGGGCGCCCTATCAGGCCACCTCGGT
>CAYVAP010000269.1:0-216 GCA_964449365.1 uncultured Bacteroidia bacterium | reverse complement strand
GCTGGCATATCTCGCTCTCTAGCTGGCTGCGCGCCTACCTCTACATCTCGATGGGAGGCAATCGCAAGGGGCAAGCCCGCACCTATTTCAATCTGCTGATGACCATGTTTCTCGGAGGACTGTGGCACGGGGCCGCCTGGACCTTCATCTTTTGGGGCCCCCTGCATGGGATGGCGCTGCCTCTGCACCGCATGCTGACTGACACCCGCCACTGGC
>CAYVAP010000268.1:0-6645 GCA_964449365.1 uncultured Bacteroidia bacterium | reverse complement strand
GGCTAAGGTAAGGTCAATGGTCTGTGGCACAAGCGCAAAGATAGCAAACATGCCATAGTTTTTTCTGTTTGATGTTTGAATCATCATACAAAAGACTTCGCTTGGCATTGATGAGCAATCAATTTATCTTCAATCGCCTGGCTCAACTCCTACCTCTTTCACTCCCTAACCTCTAATCATCCCATGAACGTTCGCCTTCTTTGCTTCATATTCAGCTCCATACTCAGTGTGGGGCTGATGCCAACCACGGCCTACGGACAAGCCTCACGTAGCCTCGATCAGGTGATCCGTACGGTACCTGCTTTACGGCAGTCAGTGGCCGCGCCAACTCCGGTCAGGGTTGACCAGGATACCACCTTTCCGCCGGCCTTGCTCAACCTGCCTTGCGGAAGTAGCCTCGATAGCCTGGCCGCCTACTTTTTGTCTCCCACCCAAGATAACCCCGACCTGTGGGGCGCCGTGACTGGCCCCAATTTTTACGGCGATAAAGAGGTGGCCATACGCTACGAGACCAGTGGCATCCAAGGTCTGCAAATCGTACAAGTGTGGGGCTTCTTCGCGGGCGTAGTCCCCGTCAATGATGGCAACCTCCAGTTTCATCTATACGATGTGGCAAGCGACAACGCGCCTGATCAGCGCCTGGCCAGTTCTGAAGCCGTAGCCCTCTCCAGCATCTTTAGCGGAAACTTCAACTACCTAAACCTGACGAATCCGCTCGTCGTGAACCAGCCTGAGCTGATGGTCAGCCTGGATTTTTCGGCCCTTTATGCCAGCAACGACACCATGAGTTTGGTGTCTACCCAATTTGGCTGCGCTTCTGATCCCAACATCAGCTACCTCCGCCTCTCCAACGACAACTGGGTATCCTTTTCTGCACCCGGCAATCAGGGGGGCTGGGCAGCGCCTTTGGAAGTATTGATGGGCTACGTGTTCGAAACCCCCGTTACCTCCGTTGTTGCGCCAGATGCCTATCTGCGCCAGGGCCATTGGACCTTATTTCCCCCCGTCCAAAAGGCAGGACAACTCCGCTTGGGCTGGCAGAGCCAGCGCACAGCCCCCTATCGCCTAGCCATTATCGATCTGCAGGGCCGAGTGGTTTGGCAGCAACAAGGACAAACCCAGGCTCAGGCCGAGCAAAGAGAGACAATTAGTGTCGCCAATTGGGCCAAAGGCATGTATACCCTAGTCGCTACCAGTGAAAATTCCCGCCTGATGCTTAAATTCGCTGTCCGGTAGGATGCATCAGATCTGGAAAAAAGACATCATGTACCTCAAGAAGGTCGGGCCCAAGCGGGCCGAGTTGCTGCGGCAGGAGTGCCGGATTGCGACCTATGGCGACTTGCTTGAGTACTTTCCTCGTAAATACGTTGATCGCAGTCAGGTAATGAAAATCGGCGATGTGACCCCCGGAGCTGACCTACAAACCACCTTCGTGGGTAAGATCACCCGCTTTGATCTGCAACAGAGTCGCCGGGGGCGCAGCATTCTCAGCGCCACCTTCACCGACGGCAGCGGCAACCTGGAGCTGACCTGGTTTCAGGGCATCCGCTGGGTACAAAACACCATCAAGCCCGGCGAGGAGCTAGCCATCTTCGGGCGGCCCAATTGGTACCAAGGCAAGCTGCAACTGGTACACCCCGAGATCGACCACCTGGCCCAAGAGGGGGCCAAGCAAACCCAGCAGATCGTGCCCTATTACCCCTCAACCGACAAGCTCAGCAGGGTGGGCCTGGACGCCCGAGGCTTTCGGCAACTAATTCATCTTTTGCTGGAAGAGACCCGCCCCTACCTGGAAGAAACCCTCAGCCCCGAGGTGTTGCAGCAGTACCAATTGATCCCTCGCCCGGAGGCACTGCTACAGGCGCATTTTCCCGATAGCTTCGAGGTCCTAGAGCGGGCCATCTACCGCCTCAAGTTCGAGGAGCTATTTTACTTCCAACTGATGCTGGCCCGGCGCCGCAAGGTGGCCAAAAATGAAAACAAGGCGCAGCCCTTTGCCGTGGTGGGCGAATGCTTCAACACTTTTTACCAGAAACATCTACCCTTCGAACTCACCGGGGCCCAAAAACGCGTGATCAAGGAGGTACGCCGCGACCTGGGCCAGGCCATCCAGATGAATCGCCTGGTGCAGGGCGACGTGGGCAGTGGCAAGACCATGGTGGCCTTCATGAGCATGCTCATCGCCAGGGACAATGGCTTCCAATCGGCCCTGATGGCCCCCACCGCCATTTTGGCGGAGCAGCATTACCGCAAGCTCTCCGAATTGGCAGGCAAAATGGGCCTGCAAATCGCCCTGCTCGTCGGTGGGCAGCGCAAGAAAGAGCGCCGCGAAATCTTGGCGCGGGTAGCCTCGGGCGAGGCCCACATCGTGATCGGCACCCACGCCCTGATCGAAGACTCGGTGCAGTTTCAGCGACTGGGACTGGTGGTGATCGACGAGCAGCACAAATTTGGGGTGATGCAGCGGGCCAAGCTCTGGAACAAAGCCAACCCCTACCCTCACAACATGATCATGACTGCCACGCCCATTCCGCGCACCCTGGCCATGACGGTCTACGGCGATGTGGATGTGTCGGTGATCGATGAATTGCCGCCCGGTAGGCAGCCGATCCAGACCATGGTGCATGGCGAGAGCAAGCGCCTGGAGGTCTTTGGGTTTATCAAGCGCGAGTTGCAAAAGGGGCGGCAAGCCTACGTGGTGTATCCGCTGGTGGAGGAGTCAGAAAAACTAGACCTCATCGCAGCAGAAAAGGGCCATGAGTTGCTAGAGCGGCATTTCTCAGAGTTTCGGGTGGGGCTGGTACACGGCAGGATGAAGCCCGACGACAAAGAGATGGAGATGATGCGCTTCGTGCAGCGGCAGACCCAGATTTTGGTCTCCACCACCGTGATCGAGGTGGGGGTGGATGTGCCCAACAGCACCATCATGGTGATCGAAAATGCCGAGCGATTTGGTCTCTCGCAGCTACATCAGTTGCGCGGCCGGGTAGGGCGCGGTGGGGGACAATCATACTGCATCCTGATGAAGGGTAAAAAGCTCAGCGCCGACGGGGCCAAGCGCCTCAAGGCTATGCGCGAAACCACCGACGGCTTCAAGATCGCCGAGATCGACCTGGAGCTGCGCGGCCCCGGCGACTTTCTTGGCACCCGACAAAGTGGCCTGCCTCAGTTTCAGCTCGCCAACGTGGTCGAAGACCAACCCATCCTCAAACAGGCCCGTAAAGCCGCCTTTGAGGTGGTGCATCAGGACCCGCGCCTGATGCTCCCTCAGCACGAGGTAATGCGGCAATCATATCGGCGCTACGTGCGCTTTCAAGCCTACCTCGCCACGGTCGCATGAGCGGTGCGTGAGGGTACACAGGAAATAGAGAAGATAGAGGCTGCCCGTTAGGTTCCGAGGCTCCATAGCCCATCTCCAGCCTCCAAGCATGAACGCCAAACCATCCACTTCGAACCCTGAACTTTCCCCATGAGCATTCGCATCCCTCCCCTATCTCTCAAATTCCCGCCTGAGCAGCCGGTGCCTGATCCCAAACCATTCGAAGCACATCTGCAAGCGACCACGGGGCTGAAGCTGGAATTTGCCATTGCTCGCATCGACCAGGCGACCTTCGAGCAAGCCGCCGCCAGCTCCCCGCTGGAGCTCAACTGGGCCTTAGGCGAAGATGGCTACTTCGACCGCATTGCGATTGCCCATCCAGCCTTCGCCAGCAGCATCCGCCTCAGCCTCACGCCCGTCTACCAGAGCGCCCGCCTGGATGTGCCTTTCTTTCGCGACTATCTCTGGTGGATGACCCTCAAAACCCTGGTTGATCTCGGTGCCTATGACCCCAAGCAAGCCATCGACCTACCCGACTGGACCCGCTTTACCTGGCAGGACGAGCAATTGCCCGCCGCCATCAAGTACCTGCGCGAACTGCACGAGGAAAAATTCAACCTCATCGCCAAGCTCAACGAAAACCCCGCCTACCAACAGCTCTCCGAAGAAGCGCTCACCCGACGCATGGAAGAGGAAGAAGCCGCCATGGAGGAAGACTTTTATGCCAAATATGGACGCCCGTGAGAGAAAAGAGCAGCATACTCAGCGCCGCTTTGCCCCTGCATCCCTCAACACGGCGACCGTCGCTCAGTCGGCTACCACCTCAAAGCGGCGTACCAACCGATGACCAGCCGCATCTACCACGGTGATCACGTGCTCGCCCGGGCGGGGCGAAAGGGCCATTTGGTGAATTTCTACCGTCTCGCCCAGATAGCCATCGTCCAAGTGCCAATACAACGTGCTGGCCTGCTCGCGGTGGGCGACTTCGAAAACCACTTTGCCCCGACTACCATCCAACTCGATGGGGACGAATACCCGTGCATCTTGCTGCGGATAAATCCACTGCATAGGCGAAGCCGCCTCGCCGGTTGGCTTGCTGGCCTGACAATCAGCCCGGTACGGAGGAATAGCCCGATAAGTAGGATGACGCTGTCGATAGTACCACTCCTGCGTAGGCGGCAGCACCAGCAAGGTATCCTGCCTCATCTCTAGCGGTGATTCGCAGCCGCTGTGTACCCGATACACGCCGCTCGGATCTAGGCGAATGAGCTGATGATAGGGACAGGGCTCGGTGCGCAACCCCGCCGAGGGAACCCACAGCGAATCGATCTCCGGGCACAAGTCGCTGGCCCGATGGCCACTCTGTCGGCAGGTAGCAATCTGTCGCAAGTCATCATACGGTGGGCGAAACCAGCGTCCGGCTCCGCCTAGCGCATCGTACAGGTCGAAGAGGATGGGCGCAGCCACCTGACTCCCCACCAGCCCATCGCGGCCCTCGCCGTCGGCATTGCCTACCCACACCGCGATCACATGGTCGGGGTTGACCCCGATGGCCCAGGCGTCGCGGTAGCCAAAGGAGGTGCCCGTTTTCCAGGCGATACGCTCCGCCGAGGCAAAATTCTCCCAATAAGCCTCCACCGATGGCCGAGTAACCAGCACCATGGCTTCGAAAGTATGCCAAATGGCTCCAGCACTCAGCGGCGCATTTCGCCGCAAGGGCTCGCGGTCGGTAGCCTTGCGCGGGGAGCGGCTGTCCCCCGCGCGATAGTTGAGTGGGCGATAAGCCTGAGGCGCGTAGCGCCCGCTCAGGGCGCGAAACTGATCGAGGCTGCGGGCCATGCCCGCGTATACCGCTGCCAGGTCCTCCAGGGTAGCTTCAGCGCCCCCCAAGATCAGGCTCAGCCCATAGTGATCAGCCGGGCGCTCAAGCGTAGTCAGGCCCAAGCGGGTCAATTCATCCTGAAACTTGGGGACCCCATGGGCTTGCAGCATCCGAACCGCCGGCACGTTGAGAGAGCGAGCCAAGGCCCGACTCGCGGGCACTGCTCCACGATAGGTTTTGTCGTAGTTGCTGGGGCTGTAGCCGCCAAAAAAGCTAGGCACGTCGGGCAGCAAAGTGTGGGGCAGCAATTCGCCATCGCTGAGCATCGCTGCGTATAGAAATGGCTTGAGAATCGACCCTGTACTCCGCCGAGCGGTGGTCACATCCACGCGACAGCCATGTTGGCTCTCGTAGCAGGGCGTATTGCCCAGGTAGGCCCGGATATCGCCTGTGGCCACCTCCACGATCAGCGCTCCGGCATTGTGGATGCCCTCTCCTCGCAGGCGCTGATGATGGCGGGCGATGATCTCGCGGCTGCGAATCTGCAACGCGCGATCAAGGGTGCTACGCAGGCGATGCTGCGCAGACGGCGCCTGATCGGCGAGCTGCGCGTGATGGCGCGCCAGCAGATGCGGGACCAGATGGGGCAAGGGCAGGGGCCGCTGGGGCAGCTCTTCGAGCAGGGCCAGTGCGTGGGTGAGCGAATCGAGGTACGCTTCGGCGAGCAACTTATCGAGGAGAAAGTCGCGCTTGCGGCGCAGGGCCGCGCGATTGCGCCCAGGGTGAATCAGGGCCGGCGCATTGGGCAACACCGCGAGGGTGGCCGTTTCGGCCCAGGAGAGCTGCTCGGGATCGCGCCCGAAGTATTTCCATGCTGCAGCATCAAGGCCCACCACGTTGCCGCCAAAGGGTGCATGAGAAGCGTACAGGGCCAGAATACGCACTTTGTCATAGCGTAAGGTGGCCCGGGTAGCCAGCAACAACTCGATCAGCTTTTCGACCATGGTGCGGGCCTGCCCCCTACGACTCAGCCTGATCACCTGCATGGTGAGAGTGCTCCCGCCGGAGACGATCTCTCCGCGGCTGAGGTTGAGCCACAAGGCGCGCGCCAGGGCCAGCGGATCCACGCCAGGGTGATACCAGTAACGCTTGTCTTCGAAGGTAGTGATACAGGCCGCAAATTTGGTCGGCACCGTATCTCGCGCTGGAAAGCGCCATTGCCCGTCAGCCGCGATGCGCGCGTCGAGCAGCTTGCCCTCCCGATCCGTGAGCACCGTCGATACGGGCGCATCGAAAAGCGGCTCCGGCAGGCACAGGGCGTAAGCGATCCCCAAGCCTACCCATAGCCCCCAACGCAGGGGGCGACGACGGATAGATCGAAACAGGGGAGTCAGGCGCTGCATAGGTCAGGTCTGTTCGGGGGGGTTAGTGATTCGCGTTCGAAGTTCGTGATTCGTGATTCGTGATTCGTGATTTGAAATTCGGAATTCGTAATTGAAAGTAA
>CAYVAP010000267.1:4162-6658 GCA_964449365.1 uncultured Bacteroidia bacterium | reverse complement strand
CGGCTAGATTTACTTCCAATTACGAATTACTGATTACGAATTTCGAATGCGAAGCCTAGTTCGGCACGGGAGAAGATTCACCGGGGCCGATCGCCCCGCCCAATCAGACCGCACATTTACGAAAAACGCCCAATTGGGAATGGTTTTTGTCTTCCTAATAGAGAAGATTAGCAATCGCGCATATGATCAACTCGCCTAGGCAATATTTAGGCAAATGATCAAAAACTAGTCCGGGCAAACGTTGCATCTCAGAGGGGAGAGGCGTAATTTTGAGGCGTAAAAATAAGGGGCCTTTGTGCTCCGAAGTCCTGAAACAGCTTCTCTGCCCCAATAGTTGCAACCAAACAATTATTCTAGCAACTATACAGTTTGTCCAGTCGTATCGCTACGGGCATTGACCTGCCTGGCGAGGCGCGATTCAGTCGATATCTCCCTCACGCAAGAGGGTTGGATATGGGCTTCTCTAAGGTCAATCGTTCTATGAAAAGGTCGTCGGTACTTACTTGATACACTCATGCTGCAAGGTCAACTCAACTGCTTTTCCCGTTACTTCTGGCTTCTTCTGTTGCTGATGCAATTTGCCTCAGCCCTCAATGCTCAAGGCCAGGGAAACCTGGTCAAAACCTGTAACATCTACGATGTAGATTCCAGTCTCTATGGGTCTGCGATCTGGCTCAAAGCCCTGCCTGGAGACCCGGTACACCACTATCGCTGGATCGGCAATGGGGGGACCATCTCCTTTTATGCCGATAGCAGCGTCTTCATCTCCGGTCGGGTCGAGCAAATCTTTGATCAAACCCGACAGTGGGATGTAGAGATCTGGTTGATCGATGGGCTGGATTACAACACCTTCATTAACGGGGGCGGCAGCCTTATCGTAGATCAGGCACCTTCGGCGGTGGTCGCTGCCAATCAGCAAGATTGGAGATTCTATGAATTCGATAGCACCCGTAGCTTTGCCTACGGAGTGCCGAGCACTGTCTTCGCGGGTGATACCATTCAGTTTTCACATCGCCCCGTCGATCGTAGCTACCGAGTCCAAATTGGAATCGGCGCTAACGCGGCCAACGGGCAATTGGGGATCTATGGCCAGTTTTTCTTTACTGGCGATCACGTCGGCTTTGGCTGCCTGGTCAATATCATCGATTGCAAAGATAGCTGCGACGCTTCCATCCTACAGGTCGATCCGGTTTGCCTCAGTCAGCAGCAATTCGAGGTCAATGTAACCATCGATGGCAGTGCCAATGGGCTAGAACTGACCGACAACCTAGGCATCAGTACGCTCTTGGGGCTTACCCCGGGAGTTTATACCATGGGGCCTTATCAGCAGGGTGATACGGTCATCTTCACCCTGACCGACCCCAATGGGCTCAACTGCGACACCTTTTCTACCCCGGTGGTTGCCGGCTGCGACACCCTCTGCGACTTGACAGTCTCAGCTTCGACCCAATGTATCAACAGCGGGCAGTTTCAAGCCCTGATCGACCTAGCTGGCAATAGCACCTACACCATCAGCGACAACCAGGGTACTCCACCGCTGACGGGCCTCAGTGCGAGTACGGGCATCTCGTTTGGCAGCTACCCCAACAACACGCCCGTATCTATCTTTGTGGTGGACGACAGCCTCTCGGATTGCGGCGATACTTTGCACCTGAACGGGTTGGATTGCGCCAACCTTTGTAGCCTGCAACTCGATAGCGTCACCCAGCAATGCCTGAATGTCTCGCAATTCGAGCTCACCCTTTACTTCAGCGGCAGCGGTTCTGCCTACGATATTTTCGACCAAGCTGGCAACTTGTTGTTGGCCAACGTATCCCCGACGCCAGGCGGACTGGTGCTGGGGCCTTTTACCCATGGGGATACGGTCCAGATCAGCCTCGTGGATAGCAACGATCCTTTCTGCGCAGTGACCACCCCAGCGATCACCGCAGATTGCCAGGCGCTCTGCGATCTCGCCGCGACGGCGACGCCCGTCTGCGTCAATAGCGCGGGCTTTGCCCTGGATGTCAGCCTCAGCGGCAGCAGCAGCTACACCATCAGCGATGATCAGGGCACCACGCCTCTGACCGGCCTGAGTGCGGGCAGCTATGCCTTCGGTAATTATGCCAATGGCACCACCGTTACCCTCTTCGTCATCGACGAGAACCTCGGCGGATGTGTCGATACCATTTTCAACCTCACCGAGGATTGCGCGAACCTCTGCGACCTGAGCTTGATCGATGCTTCGGCCACTTGCACCACCGTGGGTAGCTTCGATGCGGCGCTCACCTTCGGGGGGAGTGGCTCGGCCTACGATATCTTTGCGAATGGCAACTTGTTGCTCGCGGGCGTGAGCCCCGGCACGGTGGCCCTGGGTAGCTTTGCCTCTGGCACCGTCCTCACCTTGACCATCGTCGATCAGGCCGATACCACCTGCTCGATCAGCAGCACCCTGACCCAGAATTGCCAGGCGCTCTGCGATCTCGCCGCGACGGCGACGCCCGTCTGCGTCAATAG
>CAYVAP010000267.1:0-4062 GCA_964449365.1 uncultured Bacteroidia bacterium | reverse complement strand
CGACGAGAACCTCGGCGGATGTGTCGATACCATTTTCAACCTCACCGAGGATTGCTCGCTGCCTTGTGAGGTACAAATCACAGGTCGAGATTCGATCTGCTTGCCCAATGACTCCTTTCAGGTTTCGGTATCCTTTATCGGCGTGGCAGATACCTTTGTGATTTCAGACCTGAATGGATCTGACACCATGCTGGTTACCTCGCCTGGCACTTACGTTTTCAGCAAGGGGCTGTATGCCACCTCGACCCTGGTATTTCCAGTGGTATCGGTGCTGAATGATGTTTGTAGCGACACGGCTATGGTGATCACGGCAGACTGTGGCACCCCACCTGTGTGTGTGATTCCTGAATTCGAAGCTACGGCCATCTGTGCCGGTCCGGATGATTTCCAGGTTCAGGTGGTGATCACGGACGGCGATACGGGGAACATTCACACCATCAGTGTGCTGTATGCAGCGCCCGGGGGCCCTCAGTTACCCACCGGGGCCCTCAACGTGGCCAAGGGCGATACGGTGCTGATCCCGACCTTGATACCCAACAATTCGAGTGTGGTGGTTACGGTGATCAACGACCCGGCGAACGCGCCTGGCTCGCCCTGCTTTGCCGATACGACCTTTAGCTTTGACTGCACGGTGGCTTCGCCTCCTTTCAATGATCTGTGCGACAACGCGATCCCGCTGGCTTGCGGTTCTTTTAGTGCCTCCTTTGCAGGAGCGACTGGCACTGACGCACCCTTTACGAGCTGTAATGGTGTGTCCCTCTCGGGTCCAGGCATTTGGTACACGGTGCAGGGCAATGGAGACCCCATCACGGTGAGCACTTGCGCTTCGATTCCTCCTTTCGATACCCGGATCTTTGTCTTCACGGGGAATTGTAGCGCCTTCAATTGTTTGGCTTCCAACGACAACAATCCTTCGTGTTTCCTGGGTACCTCTGAGGTTACCTTCAATACCAGCCCGTTCCAGACTTATTACCTGTACATCACTGATCCTGACTCGACGGGCAACAACTTCCAACTGGAAATCAACTGCCTGCAAGTCAAGATTGCCGCGCCGATCCTGAAGCTGTCGGTGCCACGCAGGACCCGGGCGGTAGACCTCCGCTGGGACATTGCGAGTGAGTTGGGTATCGATGGGTATCAGATCGAGCGCAGCACTGACGGTGTGTACTGGCAAACGCTGCACTGGTACAACGTCAGTGGCTTGCTTACCTCTCGACAAACCCATCAGTATCGGGACGCGACGGTCAGCTACGGACAGCAATATTACTACCGGATTCGGGCGGTGGCTCACAATGGCGACTATGCTTTCTCTAACGTAGAGGATGCTTATCTGCAAGGAGGCGGGACCATCATCGGTCAGCTCTACCCCAACCCGGCCCGCACTTCGGCGACCGTCGAGCTATCGGTGGCAGAGCCGGGGGAGCTTCATTGGCAGTTTATCGACAACCGGGGCATGCTGATCCGCGATGGCAGCAGCGCGGTGAACAGAGGAGAGCAAAAATTGGATCTGGATGTGAGGTGGCTGAGCAGCGGATCGTACTGGGTGCGCTTCGAACTGAACGATCAGCGAGAAACCCGTAAGTTGTTGATCGTGCGCTAGTCATTAGTTGCACGGTTGAAAGTAAAGATAGCCGCTTGGCGCGGCCACTGAGTGAGCCAATATGAACGGTAAGTAAACGCTGTGCCTGACCACCTTATACCCCTATTCCCTTATACCCCTGACCGTTCATGTAGGTGAGGTCAAAGCTAATGACTAGCCACAGAGGTAATGAGCCTGACAGCCATTGCCTCTGTGTTTTTTTAGGGTAAATGAGGGGGATAAGGGTATAAGGTAAGCGGTGCAGAATTAAAAGAAAAAGGGTGTTGCGTTACTGAGGATCTGGAAGGGTATGAAGATGAGAGTGGTAGCCAATGGCCCTCGCGGATGGCAAATCCGCGCCACGCTGGGATGGCTCGAAATGGTCTCAAAATGAGGTAGCATCGTTTTTTTCCGAAAAACTCGGAACTCTGTACAGCCTAGGTATGAGGGCATGATTTTCGTACGATTTTTAGCGTATTTTTTATTTCGAATTTGTTGCTTTATGATCCGCATTTCTCTTTATTCCCCTGCTCTCCCTCATACCATACCTAGTGCCTTCGGAATTAAGTGATTAACCATTCGAAATTCGCATAAAATTCTGGCCATCAGCGCTTTAAATTACGAATTCCTGATCACGAATTTCGAATGCGAAGCACTAGCTACTCTGCATTCGCTTTAAACACCGTAACCATATGACTGATCTGATGCGCTTCGTTGCGACGCTGATTTTGTTTTCTCTGATGGCAGGCGTACAGGCCCAATACGGAGCTCGATTTGAGCTCAAGGGGCACGAGATTGGCCTGGAACCGATAGCACTGCGTCATGTACCGGCCTACACTGATGGCTATCCCGCCCTTGTGCCCCTGTCTGCTCATTGGCTGCGGGGCTTGCGCTACAAGTTTCACCTGACCAAAGAGGATGGTCTGCGGCTAGGGGTATTGCGGCAGCAGCAGAGCTACCTGCACGACAGCGGTCCAGGGGTAGAGCGGCAAGAGATGCAGATCCAACTGGGGTATGAGCGCAAACTCATCCGAGGGTACCAGATGTTTTTTGGCGGGATCGATGGTCTCTTCAACCAGGGAAACCTGAGCTGGGAGGGATACAACCGTCAGGCGGGCGGTAGCGGAGGCTACCAAAATTTCGGCGTCAATTTATTTGGGGGCTATCGGCTGTTTTTCACCCCGTATCTTTCCGCTACTTTGGAGGTAGGGGCCTATTACACCCGGACCCGCTATGATACGTTTCGCCCGGAGTTGACAGCCGACAGTCCTTACCTGTTTCCCCAGGAAGAGTTTGGCCTCAGTTCGTCGCTTTATCTGAGTTTTCACTTTGGGGAGTTGCCCTATCGCTGCACTTGCCCCGGCAAATGAGCTAATCCCTGCGCCCTTACCGTCTGGAAGCTTACATGCAGCAATCCGAACTTTGATTCGTGAATGCCAGGATTCTTTCGTAACTGGCATTCGCATGGACCTCCCCGCGAGGTGGGTGCCTGTTGGATAACGTCATTACTGCATTCGCTCCATGGCTGTCGACTCTACTGCCTCTGCCCGCAAACCGCTGGGGCTGATTTTTCTGACGACCCTGCTCGACCTGCTCGGTCTCACCTTGATCATTCCCATTTTGGCGCCGCTGCTCATCGAAAGTGAGCTGGTGCTTGGCCCTGGGGTAGACAAAGAGACCCGCAACCTGCTCTTTGGCTTGGTAGTGGCCACTTTTCCAGCTTTGCAATTTGTAGGAGCCCCCTTGCTAGGGGCCTTATCTGATCGGGTGGGTCGCAAGCGGGTGCTCTATCTCACCATCAGCGGCAGCCTGATCAGTTACCTGATCACCGCCATTGGTATCACCCGAGGAGACATCGTCTTGCTGTTTCTGGGCCGATCGGTGCAAGGCTTCTCGGCGGGCAATCTCTCTGTGATTTATTCTGCCATCGCCGACATCAGTGGCAAAGACGAAAAAGCCCGCAATTTTGGGCTGGTAGGAGCCGCCTTTGGCATCGGTTTCATCATCGGTCCGCTGGTGGGGGGCATCTTGTCAGACTCGAATTACGTGAGCTGGTTTAGTTTTGCTACCCCCTTTTGGGTGTCAGCGGGGCTAGTGGGGATCAATCTGCTGCTAGTATGGGCCATCTTTCCGGAGACGCTCAAGGAGCCCAACCTCAACGCCCGCATTACCCCGTGGCGGGGCTTCGAAAATCTGGCTCGCGCGGCTACCAACCCCCAACTGCGCAGCATCTTTGGCGTGGTGTTTCTCTTCACCTTTGGTTTTACCTTCTTTACGCAGATGATTCAGCTCTTTCTGATCGAACGCTTTAGCTTCAATCAGTCCGACATCGGAAAGCTCTTCGGCTACGTGGGCGTATTGCTGGCCCTGACCCAAGGGCTGATCGTGCGCTACCTCTCGCGCCGCGTTTCTCCGGCGCCGGTGCTACGCATCACGGTATTGATCCTGGCGGGCTCCTTTTTGCTGCTACTGATTCTCGATAG
>CAYVAP010000266.1:5119-6673 GCA_964449365.1 uncultured Bacteroidia bacterium | reverse complement strand
GGTCAGGGGTATAAGGGAAATAAGGTATAGGGGAATAAGGTATAGGGGAATAAGGGAATAAAGTGCTTAGGTACAGCATTTATACTACGTGGCGTAAGGATTGTAGAGTGGTAAGACACTATCACTTATTGATAACAAGGCCATTCAATCAATCAACCACTCTCCCATTCAACCACTTTGAAGTATACCTGCTGGTGAGGCACTCTGTGCCGAAACCGTTCCTCTTGGCTCACTCAGTGGCCGCGCCCAGCGGCTAGATTTACTTTCAACCTTGAACGTTGAACCGCGAAACGAATGACTAGCGATCAGAGAGCTTTTCGCCTTTGCCTTTGCGCACCAGGCGGTAGTTGCGCAGCACATAGCCGTGCCGCCCCTGCCAGAGCAGTACCAGCCGCTCCCCATCGAATGATCGGATGGTGAATACCTCGGTAGAGTGGTTGCCGCGCTGGCTTTGTGGCCCCTTGCGAATCGTCAGCCGACCCTGCTTGACATCGATATGCCAATAGCCAGGATGCCGCTCGCGGCGGTTGTGATACACGTAGCGGTGATCCGACGAGAAGGACAGGTATCGAGGATTGCTGCGATCTGCTTCGATGCGCTGCCCTCGGTGGTAGGGGTCGTATTCTGATGCCAGAATGAAGTGGAGCTGACCATGCTCGGCCATCCGTTGAACCAATTTCATGGCTCCCTCAGGGCTACCAGCGTCTTGTGCCGTAGCTATCCGGCCAGCGCTAAGTAGCCAGCATATCAGTAGCCATATGATCGAGAAATGGGAGGAGAGGTGCATACCAAGTAGGGTTGAGGAGGTCAGGTGAGCTACCAAAAAGGCGCTTCGCCTGACAAAACATACTACTTGTGCTCGGTATGCAAAGAGAAAGCATCCTGAACGATATTGACTTTACCAAATCAGTACCAAGAAATCAATTCACTCATTTTCAACACTTTAATCATAAATCTAAGGACTCTTTTTTCTTGAAGTTAGAATTTCGCTCTCATATTGGCCGCGGTTGATTCGAAAAAAATATTGAATGGCCGACCAAATTATTTCACTACCCAAAAAATCTATCAGTCTACAGCAAGTACGATCTTCCCAGCGTTTTCGTTGGCTTCTATCGCTCGGTGGGCTGCCACGATTTCTTGCCAGGGGAGGACCCGATCCACCACGGGTCGGATTTGGCCTGACTGAAAGCGGGGCCAGGCGAAGGAATGCAGGGCTTGGGTGAGCCTGATTTTGTAAGAGAGCGAGCGATTGCGGAGGGTAGAGCCATGAATTTGCAGGCGCTTGCGCAAAATGGGGGTGAGATTGCCGCCCTGAAGTTTGCCTCCGCCCAGCAAGGCCAGCATCACCAAGCGGCCGTCAGTTTGCAGTAAGTCCAGATTGGCCTGAAAATAGGGGGCCGCCACAAAGTCGAGGATAACATCGACGCCGAGCCCTTGGGTGGCTTCGCGTACCGCAGCCGCAAAATCTTGTTTGCGATAATCGATGGCGAGATTCGCGCCCAGATCAAGACAGAGGGCATGCTTGGGAGCAGAAGCCGTAACGATCACTTCCGC
>CAYVAP010000266.1:0-5109 GCA_964449365.1 uncultured Bacteroidia bacterium | reverse complement strand
GATCGCAGCAGTCCCTACGCCACTGGCTCCCGCATGGATTAGCACCCGCTCGCCGGGCTGCAACTCTGCCAGCCAGCGCAGCGCCTGAAAAGCCGTGAGAAATACCTCGGGGATGGCCGCCGCCTGGGTATACGCCATGCCCTCGGGTAGCAGCAAGGCCAGCTCTTCATGGATCAGGGCATACTCGGCGTGCCCTCCTCCGCCCAAAAGGCCGCACACCTGATCACCGACCTGCCAGCGGCTTACTTCGGCTCCCACTTCGGCCACTTCACCTGCCATCTCCAGGCCAAGGATGGGGCTGGCATCAGGTGGAACCGGGTATTTGCCCTGACGCTGAAGGGTATCGGCGCGATTGACCGCCGTAGCCCGCACTCGTACCAAGATCTCTTTGGGGCCGGGACGTGGGGCCTCCCATTCGCCGAGGTATAGTTGCTCTGGCCCTCCAAAAGCTTTGATCAGGACTGCTTTCATAGCGAGTAGTTTACAAGAAAACTACGAAGCAATGGAGTAAGCCACAAACCTTCGCCCCAAAATTTGTCCCTAAGTTTTCTACTACCTACCCATGCAGCAGCCAGCCTACGAGCGAACTCATAGGCTGGCCATCAATAGGAAAGGGAGAAACAAAGCTACGCTTCCAGCTCGCTCTCCTCGTCATAAGGGTCACGGAAGAATACCTTTTCTTCCTGAAATTCTTCTAGCGCCACCTGAGTAGGCTTGGGCTTACGCTCGTAGAAGCGGCTGATCTCGATTTGCTCCTTGTTTTCGATCACCTCTTCGAGGTTGTCATAGGCGGGAGCAAATTCAGCTAGCTTCTGAGTCAACTCATCCTTCAGCTCGGTGGTGTGCTGATTGGCCCGTTTGCTGATGACGATCAAGCTCTTGAAGATGTTGCCCGAGATTTCGCCAATCTTGCGGGTGTTGACTGGGAGAAAATCACGATCTTTAGTGATCATCTCCGGCGTAGAATCGTGTTCGTTTTGCAATGTTTCTGGTCTATTTGAGGATATAGCGAAAATAGTGGCCGTATAGAGCCTTGGTGATCAACTTATGTATAACGACAACCCGGCCAGAGAGTTGCCTCATGCAGCTCAGGTACCCTTCCGCTCTTCTTCCTTGGCCAGGATTTTTCCTAGCTCGCGCTTGGCCTTGACAAAAGTGGCCTCGGCGTCGCGCAAAAATTTACTCTCGGGATAACGATCTACGAACTTTTCGTAGAGCTCGATTGCGTCGAGGTAGCGGTTTTTCTTGCGTCGCTCGCTACTGACGCTAGCGAGCGCGGCTGCCGACTCAAAGAGCAGATACTGCGCCTCTTCGCGATACTTGGAGTCGGGATACTCCTGGATCATCACTTTGAAGGCTGTCACACCTGCGCTGTAGTTTTCGATGCGGTAGTAGAGGTTGGCAGTCTCAAACTCTTTCTTGGCCAGGCGCTCACGCAACTGCGCGATGAGCACATTGGCGCGCGGTACCTGATCGGCCCGAGGATAGGTGTTGATAAAGAGCTGAAGCTGGGTGATGGCCTTTTTGGTGTACTCCTGATCGAGATAGTGAGGGGCCGACTCCAGGTAATAGCAGTAGCCCACCATAAAGAGGCATTCGGGGGTGAGCTCATCGTTGGGATACAGTTGGGTGTAACTTTCGAAGTAATAGGCCGCCACTACGTAAAACCCGTCTTTGTACTTGGCGTAGGCAAAGTGGTACAAGATGGTCTTGGCGCGAGCATCGCCACGATAGGCCCCTTTCAGCTCTTCGAATAGATAAGCAGCCTTTTCGTAATCCTCTTTTTCATAAAAAAAGAAGGCAGCCGAGTCTTTCTGCGCCAACGTTCCTTTGCGCGACCACTTGTTGTACTGACGATACTCGGCCGAGCAGCCGCTCAAAAGCAGCCACCCCAAACCGATTAACCAGGCGAAATACCAAAAACGATTCATGAAAGCAAAATTAGGCAAAAAGTTAGAGGAGACCTACTTTCAGGGTGGGGAGTTGAGAGTTGAAGGTTGAAAGTACATATAGCCGCTTGTGCGGCCACTAAGTGAGCCAATATGTGGGGGCTGGCCTGTGCCAAAGCCTCCTACGACCCTTTCATACAGGTGAGTTGGGAGTTGAAGGTTGAAGGTTAAAAGTTGAAGGTTGGGAACTAGGAACCATAAACTACGAACTACAAACTACTCTCCATACAACCGAGCAGACGCTTCTGCTCCACTTTCAGTTGCATCATGAAGCTAATCGACAAATACCTGATCCGCCAATACGTGAGCACCTTCCTGTTCATTCTGGGCATCGTGCTGATCATCTGCCTGGTGGTAGACGTGGTGGAAAAGCTCGATAACTTCCTGGAAAAGAAGCCACCGTGGGAGGAAGTGGTGTTTAAATACTACCCCAACTTCGTGTACTACTGGGGCAGCTTGCTTGCGCCTATCTGCGTATTTTTGGGGGTGATCTTTTTCACCTCCCGGCTGGCCAGCCGCACCGAATTTATTCCCATGCTCAGCTCTGGGGTGAGTTTTTATCGTCTCATGGCTCCGTATCTGGTCATGTCTTTCGTGATGGCTGGCGCTTCTTTTTATTTCAAATCGTTTGTGGTGCCAGAGTCTACCGCCACCCGGCTGGAGTTTGAGTACGAGTACATGCGCAAGCGGCGCATCAGCAAGACCAAGCACGTCCATAAAAAGGTGGCTAAAGACACCTATCTCTACATCAGCTACTACAACGAAAAGCGCAAAGAAGGCCATACCATGGCCCTGGAGCGCATGCGCAACGACAGCATCATCACCAAGATCCGGGCGAACAAAATGATCTGGGTAGACTCGACCGAGAGCTGGCGTCTGAAGAAGGTAGAGCGCCGCGACATCGACGGACTGGAGGAGCGCCTGCGGCGTTACCAGCAGATTGATACTACCTTTGTGCTCACCCCTGACGACATCTACATCAAAGAGCAATGGGCCGAATCGATGACCCTCCCCTACCTCCTGGAATACATCGAGCTGGAGGAGATGCGCGGCTCCGATATCCTAGAAGAACTCTACATCGAGCGGCATCGGCGCTTTTCTGATCCCTTTGCGATGGTGGTCCTGACGCTGATCGGCTTTGCCATGGCTTCGCGCAAGCGAAGGGGCGGCATTGCGCTGCAAATCGGGCTGGGCCTGCTGATCTGCTTTGTGTATGTAGCTCTGATCTTTGCAGGGCAAGCGGTCGTAGGAGAAGATTTTCCCGCCTGGCTAGCCGTCTGGTTTCCCAATCTCATCTTCCTGCCCTTGGCCATCTTTTTACTCCGGCAAGCGCCTAAGTAACACTCAGGCCGACATCGCCTCGGATGGCACGATTGTCATCTCCAGCAGCACGAATGCTAAGGCTTAAGCGAAAACCTGTTGACCATAAGGAAGATTGCTTAAATTAGCCAAGTAATCAAAAGCCAATTAGCCTTATGAAAAAACGCGCAAAAACCTGGACGCTGATGCTTCTCTTGCTTGCCGCCCTCGGGGGTAGCGCCTGGGTGCTGAGTCAGTCCCAGCCTGCGGAGCCCGAACCACAGACTTATTCGGTGCTGCCGTAATTCGAAGCCACGCCTGCTTCCCCTTTCGACCAGACGACCAACTATCCACGAGCCAGCTCGGTGAGCAGTTTGGCTCCAACAATTTCATAATCAAGCCTGCATGGAGCTGCCTTTTTCGGAAAAGGCAGCTTTTTTTTAGCCTCATGCAGCGTTTGGCTGAGCCATTCCGTCAAGAGGCAAATTTGGCGAATCTCCCAAAGCAAGATGTCGCACACTGACCAAGCTCTCATTGAAGCGTGCCTCCGGCACGAAACACAGGCGCAGCGTCGCCTGTATGAGTGCTTTGCGCCTCAGTTAATGGCCGTTTGCTATCGCTATGCGTCCGACCAGGCCCTGGCTGAAGATATGTTGCAAGAAGGATTTGTCAAGATCTTTCAAAACCTACATCGCTACCAAGATCAGGGCTCGCTCGCAGGGTGGATGCGGCGCATCATGGTCAACACAGCCATCGATCAGCTTCGCCGCCGCAAGCGGCAACAGGGCGAGCTAGCGCTCAATGAGACCATCGTCGATGCCCACCTCGAGGACGTGATCGACCACCTCGAGGCAGACTTTTTGCTTACCCTGATCCAGCAATTGCCCGAAGGCTATCGGTTGGTATTCAACCTATACGCCATCGAGGGCTACAGCCACGCCGAGATTGCTCAGCAACTCAATATATCTGAAGGGACTTCTCGCTCGCAGTACACCCGGGCCCGAGGCCAGCTACAGCGCATGATCAAAACCGCTTATCAGGAAAAAACCGTTTACAGGGATGCCATCTGAACTGTTTGAACAGAAGATCAGGGATAAAGTGAATGAGGCTCGCATGGTGCCTCCTGCCGAAGTATGGCAGGCCATCGAAGGCCAGATTGCCCCTCAACCTAGCCGCCGTCGCCCCCTTTGGTGGTGGCTCGGTGGCAGTGGCTTACTGGGAGCCATCCTGTTGACGAGCTGGTTATCTTGGCCCTCTGCCTTCTCCACTACTGATAGCGCAGAGGTGCCACCTGCCCTCGCCTCCACTGCTCCAGCTTCGCCCGAGCGTGAGACAGAGCGAGTACTCCCCGGCGATCCCCTCGACGCCACAAGCACCCCTGCGCCCTCCCCGGTATCCGCCACCACTCCTCCCACCGACCAACCCCATCGTCCAACCGCTATCCTTGTGCCGCCTAGCGATTTTACCCCAGCAAGGGCCTCTCGCCCAGCATCAGTGCCGCCTGTGCATGCATCTGCGCTGGTGGCAGATCGAGTCAGCGCAACGGTGGCGACTTCTCCCGAGGATGCTTTAGCCCTTCGAGCCCATACTGAGACCCCGCAGCCGCTCGGCTCGCTAGCAACGGGCCTTATCGGGCAAGTGCCTACGATGCCTGCAAATTTATCGGCGAAGGTCCCTGCGGCTAGCCAGGCACCAAAACTTTCCTTCGCCTTGGCTGAGCAAGGCAGGCCATCGCCTTCGCCCTGGAGTTTCCGCGCGTCGGTGCAGCCCGAATGGGCGGGACGTGGTTCACTGCGCAATTTTGCCGCAGACCCCAGCGTGGACCATTCCCTGCTAGAGACCGACTCGCACCTCATCCGCC
>CAYVAP010000265.1:0-6680 GCA_964449365.1 uncultured Bacteroidia bacterium | reverse complement strand
TTTATCCCACCGTCTCGCGACTTGGCTCGCCAAGCTCGGATTTTTCTTCAAGTCTCCGTCGAGCCTGGGGAAGGGGCCCTAGGCTCGACGACCCCAGACTTGAATGGGATCTGCTCAACCATCTGCGACCGCTTACCCATCATTTTCAACTTGACAGAGCACTAGCGACGAAGTCAAGGGTTACTGCATGTCTTGCAGGATCTGCATCGCTTCGAAGAGGTAGGGATCCTTGCGGAGGTTGCTATGCCACTGAGCGTAGCGCTTCTGGCGCAAGGTATCTGAATCGATATGGGCCATGTCTTGCCGCAGGTAGTCGATTTGCATGGCATCGATGGTCTGTCGAAGGTCTTTGTACTTTTCGCCCTCTTCTTCGATGCGCTCGCGATCCGTGCGGAAAGCAGTCAACTCCAGCGGGTAGGATTCGCGCTCCTGCCGGCGACGAAAACGCTCGGCATTTTCGCGGATCAGGCGGAAGGTCTGGCTGGTAGCTACCCGACGAGCCGAGTTGATGCGCAGATCTTCGGTCTGAGCAGAAGCAGGCTTTTCCCAGGGCTGGTAATCGACCGGTTCGATTTCGTCCCAAGCCATGGAGTGCTTGTAGTCTTTTTCACCCATGTCGAGCAGGCTATACTCGTCGGGCAGCACGATGTCGGGGATCACGCCTTTGAGCTGGGTAGCATCACCGTTGATGCGATAAAACTTCTGAGTGGTGAGCTTGATTTCGCCCAGCGGCTTGACCTCTGAGCTACCTCGGATAAAGTCGTCGAGGTTGACGAATAGCTGCACTGTTCCTTTGCCGTAAGTGGAGGGGCTGCCCACGATCACGGCCCGGTCGTAGTCTTGCATGGCCGCAGCGAGAATTTCAGAGGCCGATGCGCTAAAGCTGTTGACCAGCACCAAGAGCTTGCCCTCATACTGCACCTCGCGGTCGCGATCGCGCAGCACCTGTGGGTCGCGGTCGCGGTACTTGACCTGCACCATGGGGCCATCTTCGACAAAGAGCCCGGCCATTTCTACCACATCGCTCAGCGAGCCCCCGCCATTGTTGCGCAGGTCGAGGATCAGGCCATCGATGCCTTCCGCTTTGAGCTTCTTTACCTCCTTGGCCACGTCGGTCGCAGCTCGGCGGCCATTGCGGTCGCGAAAGTCCGCATAAAACTTCGGTAGATGGATGTAGCCAATCCTGCCCGCTTGACCACTCTCGCGCAAGACGGCCGACCTGGCGTAGGTTTCTTCCAGTTCCACCACATCGCGCGTGATGGGGATCTCCTTTTGCGTGCCATCGGGGCGGCGCACCGTGAGCACCACTTCGGTCCCTTTGGGCCCCCGAATGAGCTTGACCGCGTCATCGATGTTCATGCCCACAATATCTACGGGCTCTTCTTCTTTACCTTGGGCGACCTTCAGGATTTTGTCGTCGATTTGCAACTCTCCCTGTCGGGCAGAGGCGCTGCCAGGTACGATCCGTACCACTTTGATGTACTGCCCATCTTCGCGCAACTGAGCGCCGATCCCTTCGAGGCGACCGGAGAGAGAAATATCGAAGTTCTCTTTGTCCTTGGGAGGGAAGTACCCGGTGTGTGGGTCATAGATCCCCGTAACCGCGTTGAGGTAATCCGCTCGGCGGTCGCTGAGGTCCATGTCTTCTAGTCGATCTAGGTACTTGCGATAGTTTTCGATGGTTTTGGCACGGGCTTCGGCCTCCAATTCAGAGAAGGTTTTCCCCTCAAAGCCGATGGATTCTGGCTGGCTCTGGGCTTGCTCTTCTTGCCGCTCCATGACGTCGTGTAGGCGGATCAGGGTGCGATATTTGAGCTCCAAGCGCCAGCGCTCGCGTAGCTCGGCCTCGTTGGTAGGAAAATCGAGGGACTCGGGATCATCAACGTAGGTTTCTTCGCGATCAAAGTCAAAGGGGATTTCTTCATATTCGGCCAGGAAGCTGCGGGCCTGGCTCATACGATGCGATAGCATGTTGAGCGAAAGCTCGAAGAATTCGAAGGTGCCGTTTTGCAGCTCGTCATCAATGCGGTATTGGAAGCGCTGTAGGTTTTCGAGGTCTCGCGCGGTGAAGAAATGGCGAGAATAGTCGAGCTTCTTGAGGTACTCATCGAAGACCATCTGCGAAAACTCGTCGTCTATCGCCAGAGGCTGGTAGTGGTACCGCTCCATACCGGTCATGATGAGCTTGACCAACAATTCTCCTCGGTCGCCACCACCTTGATAGATGGTATAGGCTCCTGTCAGCAAGAGAGTGGTTAAGATGCCACTCATCAGCAGGATTTTGATTCTCATAGGACAAAAAATTTCAGTCGGACGCTTCAGGGCAGATGTACTCCGCCAGGAATCATCGCTTTTCTATATCCTCAATTTAGAAAATTTGATGAGTTTGTGATACCTCTGGCCGTGAAAAAACATAAAGAACCTGACCTGCGCGGGCAGATTGACAGTAAAGGCTAAGCGGTGCCAGAGATAACATATCAACAACAAACGCAAAACCGAGTCATTCGGTTCAATTCCCATGAGCGATTAACAAGACCTTCACATCTGAACCTCGTCTGTCCTGGCCAGGAAATACAATAATTCATATAAGATTCTGGGAATATGCTAGGGTTTTGATATATTTAAGTGCGAAGGTGATCGCAACCTAAACTCGTGCATGGCTACTCTATCTGACACTACGCGCTTAAAAGCAATCATCGAAACAGCCATCGATGGCATCATCACCATTGATGAGGGAGGGATCATTGATACTGTCAACCCGGCGGCGGCCAAGCTGTTTGGCTATGAGCGAGACGAATTGGTGGGCCAAAATATTTCGATGCTTATGCCAGAGCCTCACCAGAGCGTACATGATCAGTATTTGAACAATTATCAAAAGACGGGCGAAGGAAAAATCATTGGCGTCGGGCGCGAGGTGATCGGCCTGCGCAAAAGCGGCGATACCTTTCCCTTTCGGCTAGCGGTAGGAGAAGTGAGGCTGGAAGGCAGCAACCGCTTTTACACGGGCATTATCCACGACCTGACCCAGCAAAAGAGCCAAGAGGAGCAACTGAGGCGCTACGCGGCCGATTTGGAACGGAGCAATCGCGAATTGGAAAATTTTGCCTACATTTCTTCCCACGATCTGCAAGAGCCGCTGAGAAAGATCCAAGCCTTTGGGAGCCGCATTCTCTCGCGCGAAGGCGAAAACCTCAGCCCGGAGGGGCGCGATTATCTCGAGCGCATTCAGCGCGCCTCGGCCAGGTTGCAAACCCTGATCAACGACTTGCTGGCCTTTTCGCGGGTATCGAGCCGGGCCAAGCCATTCGTTACCGTAGATCTCAATCAAATCTTAGCCGAGGTATGCTCCGATTTGGAAATCGCCATTACCGAAGCCCAAGCCGAGATCATCATCGACAAGCTGCCTACCCTCGAAGCGGATCCCACCCAGATTCGGCAACTGTTTCAAAACCTGATCTCAAACGCAATCAAATTTCGACGAGAAGGTGTAGCCCCTGTGGTCAAGCTTTTTTCAGAAACCCAAACCGAATCCACCACCTCGCGCCGCAAACCCCTGATTACTCATCGAGTTACCGTCAGCGACAATGGGATCGGTTTCGAGGAAAAATACCTAGATCGTATCTTTAATATCTTTCAGCGGCTCGAAGGCCGCAAGTATGAAGGCTCAGGCATCGGCCTGGCCATCTGTCGTAAAATTGCCCTACGCCACGGGGGAGACCTCATGGCCCAAAGCAAGCCAGGAGAAGGTTCCCGTTTTTGGGTAACTTTGCCTGCTGAGCAACTTTCCCCTTCTCCCAAGAACGTAGATGACCTCAATCTTTTCACCTACCCAACTACCCGCGAGCCATGACCCAGACCAAAGAACAACGCACCCAACCCAAACGACTCCCCTGGGACTCGCCACGCGGATCTCGTCAGGGGTGTATCCTGATTGCCGAAGATGATCCCGAAGATCGCATGCTCACGCAGGATGCTCTGGATGAAAGTCTATTTGCCAGCCGCTTTCACTTCGTAGAAGATGGCGAAGAACTGATGGATTTTCTATTCAATCGCCATCGCTACATCGACCCCGAAGAGTATCCACGGCCAGCCCTGATCCTGCTCGACCTCAACATGCCGCGCAAGGAGGGTCGCGAAGCTCTCCAGGAAATCAAAGCCGATCCGAAACTGCGCCGCATTCCGGTGGTGGTCTTGACGACCTCCAAAGCCGAAGAGGATGTGCTTCGCACCTACAATCTTGGCGTCAACTCCTTCATCACCAAGCCTGTCACCTACGAGGGATTGGTCGACGTGATGAATACCCTGAGCAAATACTGGTTTGAAATTGTCGAGCTTCCCGAACGTTGATCACAGTTTGAAAGACTTAATTTCCATTCTCCTAGTAGACGATGATGAGGACGATTACCTCATCACCCGCGATCTGATCGATGAAATCTCTTACCAGCGCTATCAGCTCGATTGGATCGATGATTACGGGCAGGCCTTACGGATCATGGACCGGCAGGACTATGATGTGTATCTGGTCGACTATCGCCTCGGTGCGCGCACGGGTCTAGATCTAATCAGCGAAGGACAAGCCCGAGAGTACCACCGCCCCATCATCTTGCTCACCGGGCAGGGTGATCTGGAGACCGACGCCCGCGCGATGCAGCTCGGAGCAGCAGACTATCTGGTCAAGAGCCAGCTTACGGCCGATAAGCTGGAGCGCTCGGTGCGCTACGCCATTCAGCAAGCCCGTACCCTGCATGAAATCCAGGTGCTCAATACTGAGCTGGAAGAGCGGGTCGAGCAGCGCACTCAAGCCCTGCGACAAGCGGTGGCCGATCTGCGGCAGAGTCAGCAGCTCTTTCGCTCCATCGCTCAGAGTTTTCCCAACGGTAGCATCATGGTGCTAGATCGAGACTTGAACTTTGTCTTCGTAGAAGGCTCTGAGTTGCAGCGCCTGGGTTTTCAGCCTGCCCAGCTCGTGGGGCAGCCCATGATGACCTTCTTCCCAGAAAACCTCCATCCCATCATGGAGTACTACTTGCAGCGCGTACGCGAAGGGGAGAGCCTCAACTTCGAGATCAACTTCCGCGAATACATCTACAGCATGCGAGGGGTACCCCTGGAAGGAGCCGAAGGACGCATCGATCAGATCCTGCTCGTCTCCAACAACATCACCCGCGAGAAAAAAGCCGAAGAAGAAGTGCGCAACGCCCTCAAAAAAGAGCGCCAACTCAACGAGCTCAAGTCCCGCTTTGTCTCGATGGCTTCGCATGAGTTTCGCACCCCGCTGAGTACCATTCTGTCATCGGTCTCACTGATCAACCGCTACACCGAGAGCGAGCAACAGCACAAGCGGGAAAAACACATCGAGCGGGTCAAGTCCAGCGTACGCAACCTCACCGGCATTCTGGAAGAGTTTCTCTCTCTGACCCGACTAGAGGAGGGCAAAATCGAGGTGCGCGCTGATTCCTTCGACGCTGAATCCTTCTTCCTGGAGGTGATCGATGAAATGCAGGGGCTGCTCAAGCCAGGGCAGCGGATCCACCTGCGCGTCGAGGGACCCTCAGAAGTCTACCTCGACAAGCACCTGATGCGCAATATCCTCAACAACCTGCTCTCCAACGCCATCAAATACTCTCAAGAAGGAGACTCGATCGAAGTCACCTTGGGGGGAGATGAGGCCATGCTCAAATTTTCGATCATTGATTATGGCATCGGCATTCCAGAAGAAGAACAGGTGCATCTGTTCGAGCGCTTTTATCGGGCACAAAACGCCACCAATATCCAGGGCACGGGCCTGGGGCTCAACATCGTGCGCAAATACGTGAGCCTCCTCAACGGTCAAGTGAGCTTCGAAAGCAGCCTGAGCGTGGGGACGACCTTCACCATTACCTGCCCGCGCCGATTCGAGCCTGACTTTGTAGAAAAGCCCGTGAAGACCTAGGCCTGGGTTGTCTTTTCTTGGAAAAGTTCCTAGCTTCCCTTTTCAGGACACTTCTCCACTCTCAACGGTCCCATTTAATGAAGACGATCCTACTGATTGAAGATCATCCCGACATGCGGGAAAATACGGCTGAGATCCTCGAACTGGCCGACTACAAGGTACTCACGGCCAGCAATGGCAAAGAAGGTGTCAGCCTGGCGCGCCAATCTCATCCCGACCTGATCATTTGCGACATCATGATGCCCGAATTGGACGGCTACGGGGTGCTGCGCATGCTCGGAGCCAACCCGGAAACCTCCTTCATTCCTTTCATCTTCCTCACCGCCAAGGCCGAGAAAACGGACTTTCGCAAAGGGATGAACCTAGGGGCCGATGATTACATCACCAAGCCCTTCGATGACGTCGAACTGCTCGACGCCATCGACATGCGGCTGCGCAAGCACGAGTCGGTATATCGCGAATATCCCAACAATGCCGAGGGACTAGACGATTTCATTCGGGCGGCTCGCGGACTAGAGGCCCTGGAAGAGCTCTCGGATGAGCGACAAACCCGCATCTACAAGGCCAAAGAAGTCATCTTTCACGAGGGGAGCTACCCCAACGGCCTCTTGCTCATCAACAAAGGGAAAGTGCGTACCTATAAGACCAATGAAGATGCCAAAGAATATGTAACGAGCCTCTACCGCACGGGAGATTATATGGGCTACCTGCCGCTGCTGCGAGATACCCCTTATCAGGAGTCAGCCAT